>JANLUQ010000176.1:0-4237 GCA_031363565.1 Armatimonadota bacterium
GTTTTTGAGTGAGCGGAAGCCCTGGATGTCTAGCTGCACAGTCTTCATGGGGGGATTGTACCAGCAAAATCACCTGGTAAGCTTGCCCACCGCGAAAACGTGGCAGAGCGGCGTGGTGATGGCTATCTTTCGGGAGAAAAATCCAGGCCGATGGCAAGGTTTGGGCAGGTTAAGTCCTGGGAGGATGATCTACGACAAAATGTCCCTGTGGGGACAGACGCTGGAGACAATTCTCCTTAGATCGCGGTCGCCGACATCCTGTTCCCCGTCTTTCAGAAGGTCCGCGAGAACGCCCGCGCTATCTCCTGCGAGTCCAACCTGAAACAGATCGGACTGGCCCTGACCCAGTACGCGCAGGACAACGACGAGGCCATGGTCAACCACTACTACGGCTCCTTCATTGGCGGGGCGCGCAAGTCGCCCGCCGGGGATGTGGCGGGGCAGCACTATCAGTGGATGGATGCCGTCCAGCCCTTCGTCAAGAGTGCCCAGGTCTTCAACTGCCCCGACCAGAACGGCGGTGGCGACTCGCTGGACCCTGCCGACTGCTGGCTCAGCAGCCGGACCCCGGCCGGCCCTCGAACGGCGGGGCCGGACTCGTTCGGCTCCTATGTGCCATGGACGCCGCTTTTTGATTGTCCTCTAGCGCTTCTTGCTCAACGTCTCATCTATGGCGGAAAGCAAGGAGCGCTCTCCTTTGACATCATAGTCGAGCGACCAGATCATCACGCCGGCCAGGCCCTGATCGTGCACATACTGCGCCTTCGCCTTGATCGTCGCCAGCCCGTTATACCAGATGGTCGTTCCGACCTGGTCTACGTCCTCCGCGCCAGGGTAGGACGTAATGATCTCCGAATAGGGGTAGTCCCGCGACCGGAACGCCTCACCGAAGCCGTACCCGTAGAAAGGCACGCCCAGCACGGCTTTTGATTTCGGGAGCCCGCGCCCCAGCCAGTAAGCGACACTGCCTTCGGCGAGCGCCATTGAAGAGTGCTGACCCGGTGATTTCGGGTCCCAGTACCCGGTCCCGTCGTAGGCCATGACGTTGACGAAGTCCAAGTCCTTGAAAACCGAGTCGGGCACTTGGTCCCCGCCGTACCCCTGGGAGAGCGCCGCCGTCAGCATCTTCCCTTTGGGTTTCAACGCCTGGGCCAGATCGTGAACGAACGCCCCGTAGTCTTTATTGATCGACGGCCCTTCAATGTCCACATCCAGCCCGTCAAACTTGTGGCTGCTGACATACTCGACGATCTTGGCGACGAACGCCGCCCTTTTGGCATCCGTGAGCAGGTCGAAATATCGGTGGAGCAGAACCTTGTCCCCGGACGCCGACCCGCCCCCGATGGAGATCAAGACCGGGACATGATGGGCGTGCGCCCTCGCGATCACAACCGCGTCCTTGCTGTCGAAAGAGAGGTTTCCCTGGTCATCCACGGGGTTCTCGAAGGCGAGGTTGATGTGCGTGATCTTCGCGAAATCGATAGTATCCACGAACGTGGTCAGGTCTATCCAATTGGGCACATAGGCGATCACTTTGGGCCGAGGTGGAACGGCTGTGGTTTTAGCATTTGCCATAGGGGAAGCAAAGAGAGAAGCCAAGAGAGAAGCCAAGAGAGAAGCAAAGACGATCAGGGTTCCCAGAAACGCGCAGGAGTTCTTCGTCTTGTCGTTGATACGGGACACAAGCGGCTCCTTGTTTGGGGCGGAGATCAGGCTGACGAGGCTGACTGTCCGAGGGGACTGGCTGCCCTTTCATACATTTTCACACATTACATCGGTCCGCAGCACATATTTCCGGCCATATGTGACCGGCGCTCCCTCATGTTTGCGCGCATGGGCGAAGAACAAACCCATGCCGAGCGTGGCCGCGACTTTGGTCTCGTGGACAATAGCTTTGCCGTCCTCGAACGTGTAGTCGCTGAAGATGGTCTCTCCACCCTCATAGCCGTCGTTGAGGTAGATGAGGAACGTCAAGCGGCTCTTGTCGCCATTGGCGGTTTCCACACTACCGTCCACATGCCGCTTAAAGCGCTGCCCTGGGTCATAGCGGTAAAAGCGGAACCGCTCATTCAGGCCACGGGCGTGGCACCCTTCCATTTCCTGCGGCACCATCCCCCGGACCCGCTCCCAAACAGACCGCGCGAACTCTGGATCTTCCATGATGACACGGTCGTTGTTGCGGATATTGGTCATCATCTGCGGGCCGGACGCCGTGGTCACGGAAGCGGCCTCAAAGCCAATGGCTTCGCCTTTGGCGATGAGTTCGCTGCATTCCTCAGGCGAGAAGAGGCCGGAGGCGGTGAAGATGTCTTGGTCGTAAGAAGTTACGTTTGCCGCCATGATCTTGCCATTTCTCCCGGAGTGATATGGCTGCGGCAGAAGACGCAAAAGTGCGTCTTCTGCCGCTCTCCCTATCGCTTACCCCGTCGTCTGGACGCCATGCTGGGGTTCGTTCTTCGGCTCCTACTTCTCCTCGGCCCACTGCGAGTGGAACGCGCCGGGCTTGTCGGTCCGCTCGTAGGTGTGCGCCCCGAACAGGTCGCGCTGGGCCTGGATCAAGTTCGCTGGAAGCCGCTCGCGGCGGTAGCCGTCGTAGTAGGCCAGGGCAGAGGAGAAGGCGGGGATGGGGATGCCCAGGCGGGCGGCCTCGCCGACGACCCGGCGCCAGCCGTCCTGACCACCCTTGACGGCCTCGGTGAAGTAGGGGGCCAGCAGCAGGTTCGCAAGGTCCGGGTCCTGATCGTAGGCATCCTTGATGCGGTCCAGGAAGCGGGCACGGATGATGCAGCCGCCGCGCCAGATGGTCGCGATCTCGCCGGGGTGCAGATGCCAGCCGTGCTCGTGTGCGGCGGCCAGCATCTGCTCGAAGCCCTGGGCATAGGCGACGACTTTGGAGGCGTAGAGGGCGTCCCGGACGGCGTCAATGAACCCCTGCCGATCTCCCTCGATCTTGCCGCCAGTCGGGCCAGGCAGGACCTTGGAGGCAGCCACGCGCTGCTCTTTGAACGACGACAGGCCGCGCGCGAAGACGGCCTCGGTGATTGCCGTGACGGGGATACCCAGGTCCAAAGCGCTCTGGACGGTCCACTTGCCGGTCCCCTTCTGGGCGGCCCGGTCCAGGACGCGGTCCACCAGGTAGTCGCCGGTCTCGTCGTCCTTCTTGGCGAATATTTGTGCGGTGATCTCGATCAGGAACGAGTCCAGGTCGCCCTCGTTCCACTGGGTGAAGACCGCGTGCAATTCGTCGTTGGTCAGCCCGGCCCCGTTCTTGAGCAGGTCGTAGGCCTCGGCGATGAGCTGCATGTCGGCGTACTCGATGCCGTTGTGGACCATCTTGACATAATGGCCCGCCCCGCCGTCGCCGATGTAGGTGCAGCAGGGGGTCCCGTCCACCTGGGCGGCGATCTTGGTGAAGATCGGCTCGACGATCTGGTAGGCCGCCTCGGTCCCACCGGGCATGATGCTCGGCCCGTTCAATGCCCCCTCCTCGCCGCCCGAGACGCCGGTCCCGAGGAACAGAATGCCGTCCTGGGCCAGCTCGGCAACGCGCCGCTCAGTGTCCGAATACAGCGAGTTGCCGCCGTCAATCAGCAGGTCGCCCTGGGCCAGCAGCGGCTTGATCTCGGCGATGACGTCGTCCACGGCCCGGCCCGCCTTGACCATGATCATGATCGCGCGCGGCGACTGGAGCGCCCCGACGAACTCTTCAATGCTTTGCGACCCGACCAAAGCCCCTTCCCCACCGTGCTCCTGCATGAACTTGTCGGTCTTCTCCGTCGTCCGGTTGTGGACGGCGATGGGGAACCCCTTGTGCGCGATGTTCCGCGCCAGGTTCTGCCCCATCACCGCCAGCCCCGTCAGTCCAAAATTCGGTTTATCCGCCATATCGTTGTGCCTCCGTTTGCACGATCTGTTCTTGCCCTTCTTGTTCGCCCTCGCCGGGATTTTCTCCTGCCTGTCCAGGGCCATTCCGTTCCCGTCCTGTTATCCGCGCCTCGTGACCAGCCTTGCTCTGTTGCCCGCGCCTCATGACCGGACGGGTAGGGGCGCCGCTTGCCGCGCCCTCCTTCCTAGTCCGTGCCCACCTTCCTAGTCCGCGCCCTCCTTCCTAGTCCGCGCCCTCCTTCCTAGTCCGTGCCCGCAGGGAAGAAGCGAGGCAGGGAAGAAGCGAGGTGAAGTGAACCCCTCTGTCCGTACCACCGGGTAGAGTTAACTCCTGCGGGTACACTACACCAAC
>JANLUQ010000185.1:0-2245 GCA_031363565.1 Armatimonadota bacterium
CGGTCTTTTTCGGTGGCGAATAGCCCGTGCGGGGCACCGTCGTACTCGATCAGCTTGGCGCGAGGAATGCCGCGCGCCGCCACCCGGCCCGTCGCATCAATCGGCACAGTCTTGTCGTCAGTCCCGTGGACGATCAGCGTCGGCACCTTGAACGCCGCTAGATCAGGCCGGAAGTCCGTCGTTCCGAAGGCTTCGGCACAGGCTAAAGTCGCCTTGAGGCTGGCCTGTAGAGCGACATCGAGAGAGTTTTCGAGCAGCTCGTCGCTGACCGGATGCACCAGGCCGCCGACGCCGTAGAAGTCCTTGAAAAAGCCCGCGAAGAAGTGCGCCCGGTCTTTCTTGATGCCCACGCCGATCTGGGCCAGCATCGGGGCGGGGACGCCGTGCGGGTTGTCGTCGGTCTGGAGCATGTAGGGCATGACCGAGGAGATCAGGGCGGCCTGAGAAACGTTTTTCCCGTTGTGGCGGGACAGGTAACGCGCGACCTCGCCGCCGGCCATCGAGAAGCCGACCAGGGCCGCGTCTGTCGCCCCCGTTGCCTCAATGACGGCCTTCAGATCGTCGGCCAGCGCGTCGTAGTCGTAGCCGCCCCAGGGCTGCTCGGACCGGCCGAAGCCGCGCCGGTCGTAGGCGATGGTGCGGAAGCCCGCGTCGGCGAAAGCCATCGCCTGATCGTCCCAGCTGTCGGCGGAAAGCGGTCAGCCATGCATTAAGAGGAAAGGGCGGCCTATTCCCCAGTCCTTCACATAAAGCCTGGTGTTGTCGGATGTCGTGATGTACGTCATTGTTTTCCCGTTCTATCGTCAGGGCCGCGCACCGTCCTCGGACCGCGTCGGCACAAGGGCTATGCACCCAGCATCGTCAGTGGCCTAACGACCTGCCCGCCGGAGCCTCCTTAGCCTTTGACAATTTCTGCGTTATTCGCTATAATACGTCAGCGGCTACTTTTGGCCCGCTCCCACAGGGTTTCCGTCCCATCTGATTCCGTCTCGTCCGATTGCCTACCGCCATGACACTTGCTCCCTCGACGCCTGCTTCCGGCTCCTTCTCCGGCCATGAGACCTTTGCACTCCGCTCGGCGTGGCTGAAGAAGGGGATGGACGGGCTGGCACGTCATCCAGACATCTTCTGGCGTGAGGATGCCCTAGTGGAACTCGGGGTCGGCAAGAACATGGTGCGCGCTATCCGGCATTGGTGCCTAGCGACCGGGGTTCTTGAGGAAGGACCTGTCACAGCGGGCACTCGTTCACGCCCGCTCCAAGCCTCCGCCCTCGGCCTGCGTCTCCTTTCGGATGACGGCTGGGACCCTTTCTTGGAAGATGATGCAGCGTAAGAAGCCGGGGCGAAGCAGTAAGGGAAAACGACATTGGAACGCAACTGGCCTGAACTTCTTAAATCTGCCCCCGTGTTCTTCGTTGAAAAAAATGGACACAATGAAGACACTTATGGCGCACCAGGCGGGTGCGAGCGGATGTGGGAGGTGACAGCGGCTGGGCTGGTTGGCAGATACAGCATCAACCGGTACGCTAACGAAACCACCGCCGTCGAGTCCTTCAAGACCGATTTCAAAAAGTACGCCGAACGGATCAAAGTCGATTGGGAGCGGTGGGAAATAATTCTCCTTGCACCGAATGACTGAGAAGTCATATCACCCGCAAACACACCTATCGCCATCCTAACGTCCTATTCGCCTCCGAGACGCTAATTTGCCTTCTTATGGACCCTGAAACTCTCAGCAAATATCTCAATTCGTTTGGCAATCTGCACCGTAACTTGGGCGCTGCACCGCACAAGCCGGTATTGTTGCTTTCGATCTTGGACGAGATTGATCGGGGCCACATCACCGAGAATCAGATCTTTCTCACAGTCGAACTCGTAGCGGCTTTTCGCGAGAACTGGCAGGTGTTGCCCCTGCCGCAAGGCAACTGGCTGGAGCGCATATGGAATCCATATCGTTATCTGCTCCAAGATGGTTTTTGGGATTTAGTCAAGGATGGGATACCGCTTGCCGGCAAAGAAGTGGGCCAGCCGAACTCGGTCAACGACATGCGAAAGCGAGTTGATTACGGGGTCTTCGCCGCCGACCTTTGGGCGCTTCTACAAGATAGAGTTACACGAACTGTACTTAGAATCTATGTCAAAAGTAGGGCCTTTAGAAAGCGCGCCCCACCGCCGATACTGATGGCATGAGCCAAGCCATTCTTGAAGCGTGCCCGGCGCCGGAGGCGGTGCCCGCGCCGACGAC
>JANLUQ010000225.1:0-3087 GCA_031363565.1 Armatimonadota bacterium
GAAGTGATCTTCCTCGGCGACGGGGAGTTCGACGGCTGCGGCCTGCTCCAAGACATCACGGACGCAGGCTGGCACTACTGCCACAGCCACCTGAGCGATCCGGCTCGCCTGAGCCGTCTGCTGATGGCGACGTGCCTGGACTACTACTGCCTGGCCCACTACTGGCTGGTCTGCCTGGGGGCCGAAGTGGTGCAGCGGGGCTGGCAGGGCCTCATCCACCGAGCCGGGCGGTGTGACCTGAGCCTCTTCCAACTGGGCCGAACTTGGCTGACCCACTGCCCCAACGAAGTCTATCCCGTGCCTGTGAGGTTACAGGTCAGGCACGTCAAATGACCCAAAGCAAAATGTGTACGGTGGTCAATAGAAGATAAAGAGATCGTCGGCGGTCGCGTGCGTGGCGACATGGTCGAATGCCTTCTGGAAAGCGTCACGGCTGAAATTTTCATCGAGCAAAAGCTGAACGTCAGTGGAAACGCCAGCGGATTTCCAGCCTTTCTGAATCGTATCGGTAAAGCCTTCGGCATCTGCTACGCCATAGGACAAACTACCGATGGCCGGGTAATGGTTGACGCCGACCGCAATGACGTAAACCGCGCCTGGATAGCCATCCGGTTGTATGATTCTAACCCCGGCCTGGCAGACAGACGCCCCGAACATCAAGAACACACCGATCAGGGTCGGTAGAAGAAAGAGGCTTCGCGTCAGTTTCATGAAAGTTTCTCCCTGAGAGGAGCAGGCAGCAAAAGCCAATGTCTGCCGCCTGCTGTCACTCTGAGCCGCGACGGTTAGGGCGTGGCCACCGGGCCTGGCACGGGCAGCACGGCGAAGGGGTAATCCACCGCCGTCCAGCTTCCAGGATCAACGGAGGTGGGTTTCCTCGTATCGCGCGTCATTCCGGCGTCCACCGCCGGCGACAGGAGATCGTCAAAAGGCCCGTTCCCGCCACGGTCCTGCGGGCCACGGGTTTCCAAGACTTTGAAGCTGACATAGTCTTTGGTGGCGATGGCTTTGTAGATCTCGTCGGGGTCAGGAGAGGCGGCCTGGTAGAGCGCCACCTGAGTTTTGTCCGACTGCTGCCAGAGCTTCACCCACGACGCGCTTGGCTCGATTTTGTTCTCCTGCGCGGTCTCATCCGAATAAGGCCAGGCCGGGGAAATTTTGCCGTTGCTGTCTAAATCCAGCACTGTCAAATGCAAGGTCTGATCGCTGGTATTTTTGACCTCGATCGTGAAGTAATCGTCGCTCTGGAGCTTTCTTTCCGCAGCCCAGGGCTTATCATGGCCGAAAACAGGGTTCCCCTGGTTGTCATGAACGAGGTTCCCCGACGCATCTTTCTTCGGCTCGGCAGGGACGAGGCGGATCGCTAAATGATAGCTGCGGTTTAAGCCCGCCTGAGTGTTGCCCAGGCTGACGGCGTAGCGGTAACGGGCCTGCGCCTGCAGCGCGGAGTAGATCTGGTCCGAGAGGTCCGGCGTCTGCTGATTCTCCTTCAGAGAGGTCAGTAGGGTCTCGTCATCGCCCCGGTACAGGCCCAGTTCCACTAGACCGCGCCCGTCTTTCGAGAGCCGCGCCATTTTTACGTCCGGCTTTTTGTCGGAGCCGACCGTTGTGCTGACCATTTTCAGACCAGTCAACTTGTCAAGGATGGCCGAGGCTTGTGCGGGAACGGTGGCCTGAACACTGGCAGCGTCCAGCGTCAGCGGCGGGGAAGTGTAGTTGTGCCGAGTCTCGACCGCATGGGCCGCGCTGTAGCTGTCCAGCGGCAGGTTCGTCTGAAACCTCTTGGTCAGCTCAAGCTGGGCGGTCGTGAGGTCAGGACTCAGAGCGGCGATGGTCGCTTCCGCCAACTCGTGTTCTGGGGTAAACTCCGTCGCTGCCTTGTCGTAAAGGGCAAACTGGGAGCCGACCGTCATGCCCTGGAGCGAGCCGGCATCCAGGATGTAATGATTGGGCGGGGCGACGGAAACGAGGATATACGGGGGAAGCTCTTTCGCCGTACCATCCATCAGCGTCGTGTTTGGGTTGCCGTCGAGTTGGGGCGATTGGTCGGCGAAACTCCCCCGGAAACGCGCTCGTATCTGGTCGTAGACCTGTTGATAGGTGGTCTGCGGGCCGGCTTGGGTCAGCACCTGGGCAAGAACGTAGCTGAGTCGCCCGTATTCTAGGCCCTTGCCGTCCTGGTATTCCTGGGCCACTTGATCATTGGTGCAGGCGGAAAGGACCACATAGCCTTTTCCGGTCAGCTCCGGCAGAGCGGCATTCGCCCCGCGCCCAGTTGCCGCACCTGCGATGCTGGGATGCGGCGGCGGGTCCTGGTGGTATTTGTTTTTGTACCAAGTGACGTACTGACCATAGCTGATACCGCGTACCTTCTCATAACCACCGCGCGAGATGGTCCCGGAGTGGCAGCTATCGAAAGAAAGAACGATCTGCACTGGCTTCTTTTCTTTTTTCAGTCGGGCGAGGCGACTTCCGATCTCCTTGCCGGTGATCTCGTTGGTTTGATCGTCTTTATAGTCCGACGGAACGATGGTGCTTTCCAGGCCCTCCGGCTTGGTGGGGTCGGGGACCTGTGAGCCATGCCCGGAATAGTGGATGTAAACCAGGTCGCCGGGCTGAGTTTCCGCGATTAACTGGTCAAAGGCATTCAAGATCGCTTGGCGGGTGGTCGTCGCCGGTGTATTGAGGACGGTGATCTTGCCGTCAGTTTTAAACCCGAACTTATCGTCCAAAACCGTCTGCATCACTCGGATGTCTTCGCCGCAGTGCAGATCGGAAAACAGCGGTTCCATGTCCTGCTTGTGGAGCGCGGTGTAGTTGGAGATACCGATTAGCAGGGCATGTTTGTGCAGCGGGGCGGCCTGGGCGGTCGGCGGCCCGGTCAGCGCGAGGGCGACCAGCAGCGCGAGAACGGAAGGGCGTAAGTAGGAAAGCATTGCGTTTCTCCTTTGGGCGTAAACTTAGCGAACGATGCCTAGAATTCCTGTATCTTGCGCCATTTTCCCCTTCATTTCCAGGCTATGGGCTTGTCTGCGTTGCTGTCGCGGCCTCCTTCTGACGGTGCTGCCACCGCCGGGCGCTCAGGCG
>JANLUQ010000242.1:0-32657 GCA_031363565.1 Armatimonadota bacterium
GCCGCTTTTGGCCGCTCTGGATCTGGCGGCACAGGTCGCGCTTGAACTCCCGCGCGAACGTGCGCGGTGCTTTGGTAGACATGATCTTCTCCGTTGGTGTAGTGTACCCGCAGGAGTTAACTCTACCCGGTGGTACGGACAGAGGGGTTCACTTCAGGGTTTGACTAGCCCTCCTGGGTGCCTACCGTGACCGGAGGGCCTTCCGAGAAGCAGTGCCCTGGCCCCTTTCACTCACCCTTCCCTTCGAGGGGAGGGTCGGCGCGCGGCGACGGGGAGAGGATCAGGCCGCCAGCGCTGGAACACTCCCTGTGTTCCGCGCCTCGTCCCGGCGCATCGCCGCGATCAGCTCATGCAGGGTGGCCTCGGCTTCGTCGTGGGGAACCTGACAGGTGCCGGCCGCCTCATGGCCACCACCCGCGAAGCGGCGCATGAGGGCGCCGATATGGGTGTGGGAGGTCTTGTTCAGGATGGAATGACCGCAGGCGAAGACGCAGTTCGCACCTTGAAAGCCGCTGACGATCCAGATGGAGGTATTCGCCTCGGGGTAGGAGGCGTAGACCAGGAAGCGGTTGCCGCAGGGGATCGGCTCGGCATCGCGCAGGTCGGTGACGACGACGTTCCCCTCCGTCCACGAGTGGTCGGCCAGCATCCGGCGGAACAAGGTGTCCTGCTCGAAGTAGCGGGCGACGCGCTCCTGGACATCGGGGAGTGCTAGAATCTCCTCGATGGTCATGATCCGGCAGGCGTCAATCAGGTCATACATCAGTTGGTAGTTACTGATGCGGTAGTCGCGGTAGCGGCCCAAGCCCGTCCGAGCATCCATCAGGAACGACAGCAGGGGCCAGCCCTCCGGGTGCAGGATGTCGTCGGCGCTGAACTGCGCCGAGTCAGCCTTGTCCACCTCCCGCATCATCTCCTCGATGCCGGGGAAGCGGGAAGCACCACCGTAGTAGTCATAGACGACGCGGGCGGCGCTCGGCGCGACCCGGCAGTCGCCGCCCTGGAAGTTGATCTTGCCGACCACGCGCTCGACCTCAGTAGCGTGGTGGTCGAACCACAGGCCGCAGCCGGGGACGTAGGGGACATTGGTCAGGATGTCATCTTCAGTCACATCGAACTTGCCGTCCTGCAAGTCTTTAGGATGGACAAACTGGATCGAGTCAATGGTCTCGACCTGCTTCAAGAGGACGGCGCAGATCAAGCCATCAAAGTCGGACCGCGTCACAAGGCGCATCGGTTTCTCCTTCGCATTTCTGCTCCATATTTCTGCTCCACATTTCTGCTTCGATTGTCGGCGTGTTGCGGCAAAAACCGCAGGGCAAAAGTCCACGTCTCTCACGTTTAATCGCCGGGGAGGAACGGGAAATTCCACAGTAGGAAACGCAAGACACCACCTAGAAAGGTCAGGTTGTAAAACCGTGATTAACAAGAACGTGATTAACGAGAAAATGACAGTGGCGCTCGCCGCCGCAGGATTGGCGCTGACGCTGGCGGGATCGGCGTTCGCCCAGACGACCACTCGGAACGATCCGAAGCCGACGGGCATGGATAAGCAGTTTGCTGTGAAGGCCGCGCAGGGCGGAATATTTGAAGTCCAGTCCAGCCGGATTGCGCTGAACAAGACGCATAACAAGCAGGTCCGCATGGTCGCGCAGCGCATGGTCAAGGAGCACTCGGCGGCCAACGACGAACTCAAGACCGTGGCCCAGGACAAGCACATCTCTCTGCCGGCCGAGACCGACCCGAAGCACCAGGCGATCATCGCCAGGCTGCACCGCCTATCCGGCGCCTCTTTCGACCGGGTTTACATGGCCTCCCAGGAGTCGGCCCACGCGGCGACCGTCAAGCTGTTCGAGAACGAGATCGCCATGGGCCAGGACAATGACGTGACCGCGTTCGCCTCCAAGAACCTGCCTGAGATCGAGGACCATACCAAAATGATTTTCCAGGTCGGCTCCAACCTCGGCGTCCATTCGACCATGATGCCAAAGCTGAAGCCCGCGCTGATGCCGAGCAGTATGAACGGCAAGAACATGTAGGGCTAGGATGAAAGAGGCCCTGCGGCATTGCCGCAGGGCCTTTTCTTAGAAACTGATGTTACGCAAGCCTCGCCGTGAGCGCCCCGCCGTGAACGGCAGATCTGGGGGGCGCTGACGCCAACCGTCCTGCGGGCGGAGGATCAAGACCGCCCGTGCGCTTCACCCACCCGTGCGCTTCACGGCGGGGCGTTCCCGGCCCAGCCAAAGCCCATGCGTAACGTCAGCTACTATTTCACGGAGCATCTCATTTATTTCAACGAGACCGGCTTCGCGCCAATCTTCACCCGGTACAAGCGGTAGGGCTTGACGCGCAGGTCCTTGCCGTTGTGGAAGTTCGGTTGTCGGTGCAGCTCGTTGGCGGTGAAGTAGAGATACCCGTTATCTGCGACCGACATCGTATCCATCCAGTAGATGCGCGGTACTTGGGCCAGCGTCTTATACGGGCCGCCGGGCGGGCCGGCTAGCACGCGCGCGTGTTCGTAGTCGGTCGCATAGAACCGCCCCGAGGCGTCCATCTCCAGGCCGTCCGAGGCACCCTTAACGCCTAAATCTTTGATGGTGGCGCCCACGCCGGCCTCGCTCTTGGTGCGGTCCAGCATGGCATCAACGTCCACACTGTAGAGGTGACGGCTGATGAGTGGGCAGTAGTAAAGCGTCTTGCCGTCCGCGCTGAGGGCGATTCCGTCCGAGCCAAGTTCGGGCTTCTGCGGGGACAGACCGCGCTTGCGCGCGAACAGGGGCTGCCCCTCCGGGTACATCGTCAGGCTGACATCGGCCTTGGACGTGGGATGGTTGCCCAGCCGCCGGAAGCTGACGCCGGTGGCGAGGTCTACGATGATGATGCCATTCGGGGATTCAGCCCCCGAGTCGGTGATGAAGGCCATGCCTGCTTTGCCGCGCCGCAGGTCGAAGCGGACGTCGTTTAAATAGGTGGCGGGCGAGACGACCGAGCGCGGAAAGAAGATGGTTCGTGTGACGGTGTTCGTCTTCAGATCAATGCAGACCATTTTCGGCCCGCGCGGGACATTCGGGCCGAGTTCGACGCTGCCCGTATCCAAAGCCCACAGGCGGTCCTTGGGGTCAACGACGACGCTCTGCACCGAGTAGAGGCAGGCACCGGGGTTCGCCTTGTTGATCCGATTGATGCGGGCATTCGGGTAGGCAAGAGCCTTGCCGTTCTTGAGCTCGGCGACCGTGAACGGCACCTGATCGCCCCAACGCGGATAGTTCACGAAGATACGGCCTGTATGCGAGACGGTGACGCCGGTGAGCATCGGGCCGTTAAAGGTCGCGACGGTTTCCACACGCTGGGCGTGGGCGGGCAGGGCGGCGAACGTCAGCAGGGCGACGACGGATGATCTTTTTAGCGATTGCACGTTCCTACTCCAATGTGTTTATCCTGCCGCCGCGCGGGCGGCGGGATGAATTGTCCGGTCGCGCCTTCATAGGACCGTCTTTCCAGGTGCTCTTGCCACCGCCATCCGAGGCCCCCATTTGGGCCGCGTCTGGACTGTGGTCGGTAGTCTGATCGTTCGTGTCCTCCTGCTCTTTTTCCGCGGCCTTTTCATCCGCCATGCTGACGTGCTCCTCGTGTTTGTGCAGGGCCGTTGTTCGCCTCAGTGTTACCTTTCCGTGCAAAATGCTAAACATTGCCCCATGCTTAATTGGTGTGCTTAACTGCTAACACAGTAATTTAATTATCTAATCCATATCATGATATGATAACAAGTCGCGTGTTTGCGCTTTGTAGCCGCCTGGGTAAATCGCGAGAGAAATCAACCCCGGGCGGACCGCCGCCCGGCACATAGCCCCAAAACCGAAAGGCATATCACCATGACTATGACAGCATCCAAGACCAGCACGGGTAACGGCGTCAAGGCGGACGGCAGTCCGGCTCAGAACCGGTCCGAAGGCTTCCCGAAGACTTACCCCGCCGTGCCCCAGCTCTCGACTCCCACCGACCTGACACCCGCCCAGGCCAAGGCCGTGACCGACGCGGTCAACCCCCTCATCGCCGACTATTTCGCGCTGTACGCCAAGACCAAGAATTTCCACTGGCATCTGTCCGGCCCGCGCTTCCGCGATCTGCACCTGCTGTTCGACAAGCAGGCGACGCAGGTTCTGGAGGGCATTGATCCGATGGTGGAGCGCATCCGCAAGATCGGCGGGACGTCCATCCGCTCCCTGACTCATGCGAGCAAGCTCCAGACCATCCATGACGACAATGACGAGTTCGTCACCCCGCAGGAGATGGTCCACCGGCTCTTGCAGGACAACCGCCATATCGCCGAGCAGATTCGCGCAGCGGCCAATGTCGCCGACGACAACAAGGACATCGCCACGAGCAGCCTGCTGGAGACGATTCTGGACGACGCCGAGCGGCGTACCTGGTTCCTGTACGAGGTCGCTCAGGACTCGGAAGCCATCCGCTAGACGCATCCTGGACACGCCGAAACCCACGGCGGCTGAGGGCCTTTGGCCTTCAGCCGCCGTTTGTCGTCTGCACTCTCTTCTGTGCTTATTTTATGAGACGTCTCCTCCAAGGCCCACCGGGTATTCTGACCAGCATCGGCAGCTTCCTGGACGTCGAGGCCATCGCGCCGTCGGCCCCGCTGCCTTCTATTCGGGCCTGTCCCTCGTTCCGGTCTACCCCTCGTCCCGCCCATACACCTGCGCGGGCGGATACGTGGCCTCGACGGCGGTGAACGGCTCCAAGACCTTGTAGGCATGCGATGCGCCGTGCGGCACGACCCTTGTCGGACGAGTCGGTGATGAAGGCCGCCTCCACCTGGCCCAGCCGGAGGTCTACGCGGAGGATGCGTTTCAAGGGGCATGGCCTTTCCGAAAGCCGTGTCAGGATTATTAACAATTTCCGAATCTACAAACACCGCGCGGCGCGCTCGGCTAAATTGGGCAGGCGAAGTGGGAGCGGGCGGCCCTAGAGATTTACGAGTGTATATCCGATATTGAGGGCAGATTGAGACCCATATGAAGCCATGCTTTTTGTTCTATTCTTCCTTGCTTGAATCCCGTTGGCGCTTCCTGTGCCGAGGTCTGCTGCTGTCGGCGGTCGGGGCGCTGCTGATTCAGGCAGGACTACCCGCGCAGGCCGCCCCGGAAGGGGCATTGGCGGTGGGGAACAGCGGCTCGGCGGTGGCGCTCGGCCTGGGTTTTCTGCTTGTCGCGGCCCTAGCTTGGGTCGCCTGCACAGCGCAGGTCGCCCACCGATGCGCGGCGGCGAACGAGGCTTTGCGGGACGAGATCGTCGGTCTCGCTCGCGGTGACGACGAGCGGGCAGCGCAGCAGCGGGAGATGGAAGAAGCGGCGCAGAGTTTAGCCCTGACGAACGCCCTGCTGGCCGAAGCCTCGGGCCGCTTCCAGGAGCTGTTCCAGGGCCTGCCGGTGGCCTGCGTCTGCTGCGACCGCGCGGGGCGCATTATGGAGTGGAACCGGGCCTGGACGCGGCTGCACGCCCAGGCAAACCCGCTGGGGCAGGCGATCGGGGAGGCGCTGGGCGGGCCGGATGGGGCGCCCATGCTGGCTGAGGCGTTCCGCGCCGCGCTGGGTGGGGAGATACGCGAGGGAGTGGAATGGACTTATCAGCACGAGGGCGGGGCGCGGGTGCATGTCTATTCCAACCTGTTCCCACTGCGCGGCGCGGATGGCGCGGTGACCGGCGTTCTCGGTGCGGATGTGGACATCAGCGCGCAGCAGGAGGCGGAGGACGCGTTGCGCGAGAGCGAGGAGCGGATGCACGCGCTTTACAACACGACCTCGCAGCAGATGCTTTCGTTCGAGGAGAAGACGGAAGCGCTGCTGGAGATGGGCTGCGCGCAGTTCAGACTGGGGATCGGCATCCTGGCGGGAGTCCATGAGGACCGGCACCAGATAGTCCAGGCGCGGTCACCCGGCGACATCATCGCGTGCGGCGAAACGTTTACCGACTGCAAGGCATACTGCGCGGAGGCCGTGGAGCGGGCCGGCGGCCTCCGTCTGGAGGCTTACCTCAGCGCCCCGATCCGCGTGGACGGCGCGGTCTGGGGGGCGCTCTGCTTCGCATGCGGGCAGACTCGGACGGGGATGTTCACCAGCGGCGACCGCGAGATGGTCCGGCTGATGGCGCAGTGGATCGGCGGCGAGATCGCACGGCGTCTGGCCGAGGAAGCGGTCCAGGCCAGCGAGGAGCGGTTCCGCACGGCGCTGGCCTCCATGTCTGAGGGGCTGATCGTGATGGGGGCGGACGGCGTGATCCGCTTGTGGAACGACAGTGCAGAGCGGATTCTAGAAAAGACTCGGAGCGAGATGTGCGGGTGGCGTCCGCTCAACCCAGGGTTCGCGCCCGTCCGCGAGGACGGGAGCCGTTTCCCGGAAGGCAGCTACCCACTGATGGTCTCGCTGCGCCGGGGGGAGCCTCAAACAGATGTCGTCATGGGCCTGCCGCGCGGCGATGGGGGCATGGTCTGGGTCTCGGTCAATGCCAAGCCGCTGTTCCCGCCCGGCGGCGGCCCGGACGTCATGCCGAGTGCGGTCGTGGCGACCTTCTCGGACATCACGGGCCGGCGGCGTCAGGAGGACCTGATCGCCGAGCAGATGGTCCAGATCCGGGAACATGCCGCCGTTCTGGAAGTCCAGAAGCGCGAGCTGGTGGCGGTCAATGCCGAACTGGAGACGCTGGCCCTGCGCGACGGGCTGACCGGTCTGAGCAACCGCCGTGCCTTCGGGCAGCGGATGGCCCTGGAGATGAACCGGGCCATGCGCTACGGCACGCCGCTCTCGCTGCTACTGCTGGATGTGGACTGTTTCAAGGAATATAATGATACCTTCGGGCACGTCGCCGGCGACACTGTTCTCCGGACGCTCTCGCAGGTGCTGCACCTCCAGGGCCGCGAAACCGACTTCTTCGCCCGGTACGGCGGCGAAGAGTTCGTCGCCATCCTACCGCACACCGGCAGCGAGGGCGCACAGGCGGTGGCCGAACGCCTACACACGGCGATCTCCGAGGTCCTCTGGCCTTCCCGGCCCGTCACCGCAAGCATCGGGGCGGCCACGCTCCTGCCCGGCATGAGCGCCGAGGACGACCTGATTTCGGCCGCCGACCGTGCCCTCTATGCCGCCAAGGCGGCGGGCCGCAACTGCGTCGTCCACGCGCTCTCGCTCGGCACGCCAGCCCTTGCCCCTGCGGCCTTCGGGAGAGCGGCTGGACCATGCGCGGCATAAACCGACTCCACGAACACATTCCCTGAAGACATTTCACGAAGATATCTTAGAGTGTGGATAAACAGGGGATCGGGCGACTGAAACCGCCAGTTCGGAGTTTTTATACACACTCTAAACTTCTCTCGCTACGAAAGCACGTCCTTCGGACGGAGGAGTAATCGCGGGAAAGCCAAGCCGCAGGACCCTCCTATGTCCGAAGAACGCTCCTCCCAGAGCGAGAGGGATTCATCCTCTCGCAACTCAGCCCCGCGTGAATTCACCCCCTCCTGACGAGACCCAGTGTAACACTAGATAGTAATATATCTTACTAAGATATTTCGCGATTGTTTCGCGCGCACGGCTCCGCCGGGTTGACAAGTAAAGAAGTTTGGTATATAATATCGCTTGTCGCATGCCCCAAGAGGATGCCGCCGTGCCAATGTTGTCCAGCGTCCGTCTTCATCGTCCGTCTTCAGCGCCCGTCTCCAGCGGGGGTTCCGGGCGCCGGGCGGCGCGTAGTTCAGCCTTGCCAGTTTCAGCGAAAATGAACGCCGTTGTTCTTACCAAAGGCTCCCAGCGGACCGCACGAAGTTGTAGCGGTCGTGGCCGGGAGTCTTTTCGCATTCCGTTTTCTCAAGTGCATAAGGAGCGAAAGTCAAGACCATGGAATATAGCCCGTTCAAATTGATCCACGACGGCGGACCTGTCATGTGGCCACTGATGCTGTGTGCGATCTTTTCCGTTGCCGTCATGATCGAGCGTTTCATCGCCATCTATAAGGCGTCCGCCGACAATGAGGTGCTCTCCGAGCAGGTGCGTGAGCATCTGGTCGCGGGCCGCGTGAACGAGGCACTGGCCGTCTGCGACGAGCACCCCGGCCCCGTCTCCGGGCTGCTCGCAAACGGCATCCGCAACCGCAACCTCGATTCGGATTCGATCGAGCGCGCGATGGAGGAGCTGGCCCTGCGCGAGACCCCCCTGCTCTACCGCCGCCTCGGCGTCCTGGACACGATCATCACCATCGCCCCCCTGCTCGGCCTGCTCGGCACGGTCACAGGCATGATCAAATCGTTCCACGTCGTCGGCTCGGCCTCGGGCCTGAACAATCCGAACGCCATCACCGGAGGCGTCGCTGAGGCGCTCCTCGCCACGGCGACCGGCCTTGCCATCGCCATCGTCACCCTCGTCGGCTACAACTATCTGACCGAGAAGGTCAAAGAGATCATTGCCGATATGGAGGTCCGTGCCACCCAGCTCATGAACATTCTGGCTGGGCTGCGCGGCAAGGAGGGACTGCGCGGTGAAGTTGCAGCGAGCCGAGCTTAAGAAGGCGCGGATCGAGATCATCCCGATGATCGATACGATCTTCTTCCTTCTGGTCTATTTCATGATCACCAGCCTCTCGATGGTGCAGATGTCGGCCAAAAAGGTCGCCCTACCCGTCAGCACCACGGCGCAGTCTAAGCCGCTGAACAAGGTCGTGCTGACCGTGGATGACAAAGGTAACTTTTATGTTGACCGGGGCCGTATTGACAGCTACAAAGATGTCCTGCCGGCCTTGCAGGACCGCGTGACGCGCGATCCGAGCGTGGTGATCGTCATCAACTGTGACAAGAACCAACAGGTGGAGCAGTTCCAGTACGCCCTCGACATCGCCAAGCGCGCGAACCCCGCCGCCCTGATGATCGCGACGACGCCCAAGTCCACCTCGGACCTGTAAGCTCGAAAAAGCCCGAAAGAAAATTGAAGTAACCCATGAGAAACCGGGTCAACATACAAAAGCCGCAGATCAAGAAGGCGCGGATCGAGATCATCCCGATGATCGATACGATCTTCTTCCTGCTGGTCTTCTTCATGTTCACGAGCCTCTCGATGGTCAAGATGCACGGCCTGGATGTCAGCCTGCCCAAAGACAGCAACAGCCCGAACCAGAAGCCGCCGCCACAGGTGGTCGTCACTGTGGACAATGCCGGCGTTTACTATCTGGATAGGACCTCTGTCGAGCCTGCTCAACTGGCGCCCGAGATGCAGAGCCGTTTGGACGCGAAGCCCGACACGGTCTTTATCGTCAATGTGGACAAGCAGCGCCCGACGCAGGACATCATCACCGTCATGGACGCCGTCAACACAATCAAGATCCCAGGGCACCCCGACGACCCCGTCGGCGTCATGATCGCCACCGAGGCAGTCAGTCAGAACGGCCCACCGGCGATCCCGGCACCTTGATCTCTTCCACCGGTAAGACCCTATGAACGAAACTCAAACGCCCACCCCTCGGACGCCTGAGCCGCAGACGCTCGAAGCACAGACGCCGGAAACCTTAAGCCTCGCTCGGCAGAAGTCTCGCCAGGACCGCATCTTCAGCTATTCTGCCGTGGCCTCGCTCGCGATCAGCTTCGGCTTGCTGGCCTGGGTCTCCAACAGCGACCTGTTCGGCAGCGCGATCAACATCTCTGACCTGAAGCCGCAGCTTATCAAGATCGTCAAGCCGCCGATCCTGCAGAAGCCCAAGAAGAAGGAGAAGCCGCCGCCCCCACCGCCCAAGCAGCACATCATCCCGCCGAAGATCAGGCCGCTCAAACCGCCGCCCCCACGTCCTCGGCCGCAGACGCCCCGCCCGGCCCCGCTGCACCGCGTACAGGTGGCGACCACGCACAATACGCGCGCGGTGAGCACCATCACGGTTCCTGATTCGGCGCCGAACACGGACCAGAGGCCGACGGCATCGGGCACGAGCGTCAACCCCACGCCGCCTGCCCCTCAGCAGATACCGACGCCGACGCCCGCCCCACCGCCGGTGCAGGAGGTGGTCAAGCCGGCCCCGCCGCCGCCCCCGGTGCAGGAGGTGGTCAAGCCGAAGCCGCCCCCGCCCCCGCCGCCGCGCCCACGCAACTACAGCGCGATCGCCTCGCAGGAGGCCGGACCGGTCGGGGACTATGCCCAGGTAGATATGCCGAGTAGCGTGGACGTAAGCCAGTTGAGCAGCACGACAGTGACGGTCTCTTACGAGGTTGATGAAGAGGGCCATGCCTCACGGGTCCGCGTAACCAAAGGGTCCGGCAATGCCGATCTGGACGATGCCTGCAAAGAAGCAATCCGGCGCACACGCTTCAAGCCAGCCATCCAGGACCACTTGAAGCTCAGTGCGCCCGGCGAATATACGTTCACGGTCTGATGAACCACGGTCAGATAGATGTAAGAGTGACCACCGACTGCTTTCACAAGGTGCGGGGACTAGCCATAGTCCCCGCGAGTTTTCCTCGCCCGCTGCTCCGGCAGGAAGATTTTTTCAAACTCCTTGCATTTCCGTCATTTCTGTTGTATGATGAGCAAAGCTGTGTAACATTTTCTCAATGGAGAGACGGCTTGCAGGTCCGGCGACCCGGACGCCCCTCGGCGAAGATGCCGACCATCTAATACGAACGAACTCCCCGACCCGGCGTCTTTCGACCTGGCCTGGGGTAATCATTCCACTTTGCATTTTTTCGTTGTTACTCTAGAAGGGGGACAGATATCTATGCAGAAAGCATTTTCTAAAAGAAATCCTGCTTTCACTTTACTCGTCGCAGCCGCGATGAGCTACCTCCCGATTGCCGCGCACGCCGCCACTACGGGTACGCTGCAAGGGGTGGTTCGGAGCACGACCGGAACACCGCTGGCGAACGCACAGGTGAAGATCGTCGAGACCGGCGAGATCGCACGGACCGACGCCAACGGCAACTACACCTTTACGGGTGAAGACCCCGGCGCCTACACTGTCCAGGTCACTTATGCTTCCTACAAGACGGTCATTCTGAAGGCGACGGTCACGCAGGACGTCACCCAGCGGCTCGACTTCTCGCTGGTCCGGTCCAGCGTCATCGGCGGCGGCCGGATCATCGCCGCCCCGCCCGTCCCGCGTACCACGACGGCCACGGTGAGCGTCATCACGGCCACCGAGGAGCAGAAGGTCAAGTCCCAGCCGAATAACCTATACCAGTTCCCCGGCCTGCTGTTCGGTCAGCCCGGCATCACCTACGATCCCGGTGGCTACGTCCACATCCGTGGCTCGGACCTGTTCCAAGTCGGCTTCCAGCTCGACGGCATCTCCATCATCAGCCCTATCACCAATGAATTCGGCACAAACCTGGTCACGGTTGGCTTGAAGAGCGCCAACTTCTACACCAACGGCGCGGATGCCTCCTACGGCGGCGCGACCGGCGGCTTCATCAACGAGATCACTTCCAGCGGGCGCGACCTGCACGCACAGGGCGTCAAGGGCATCACTGAGGTGACGGTCGGCCCCGGAGGCAACTGGCAGTATACGGGCACTAACACTCAGGTCGGTGACGTCACCCCGGATGGCAAGTTCGACTATTACCTGTCCACGATCCGGTTCCAGAACCACTTCCCGCCCGGCTTCGGCGTCACCAACCTGCCTGATTCGCAGGACACCGCCATCAAGCTGAACTACTATGCCGATCCGAACAACACCATCACCGGGTTCTACGCGCACGGCCTGGAAGCCTACTTCCGGGGCGTCTACGGGCCACTGAAGATCCAGCAGAACGGATTCAATGCTGCTGTCAACAGCGACCCGACCGGCGAGGAAGACCACGACACGCAGCACTACGACATCGGGTACATCTCGGCCCGCCACCGCTTCTCCCAGAAGTCGTTCCTTAACTACCGCTTCTACCAGCAGTTCAGCACGCTGGACCGGCATCTAGAAACGCTGGCCTCGCAGTACCGCAAGAACTCCGCGACGAGCCAGGGCCACCAGCTTGACTACCAGAACCAGTTAAGCCAGACGTTCCGGCTCAATGCGGGCGCGTCCTACTTGCCTTCGACCACGAACTACCATCTCATTACCGGCATCACTGCCCCATTCAACAGCACGGGTTTCGTCGGTCGCGGCTACACAGACCGCAGCAGCCTGATCAATCTGGCGGAGACGGATCTGTATCTGCAAGGCCAGTTCAAGCCGTCCGGCGACAAACTGACCTTCGACCTCGGCGGACGGTACGCCTCGCGCGGCTATCGCAATATCAAGAAGTATGCCCCGTTTACGGATGTCTACTTCGATCCGCGTGCCGGCATCGCTTACTCACCGACCCGCGATTTGCAGTTCCACACGTCAGCAACGCGCTTCTCGCAGTTCCCGGAAACCCGCTACAACGTCTACCTCTCGCCGCAGGAGACGGGCGGCGTGTTCCCGACGACGGCGACCAACGCGGCAAAGCAGCAGGCCCGCATCGATTCCCGCTACCATCTTCAGCGCCTGAAGCCGTACTACTCAGAGAACTTCGACCTGGGCGTGGACAAGGCATTCAAAGCCTTCAATGACAACTACGCCGTCTCTCTGACCGGCTTCACCAAGAAGCAGTACGATCTGCTGACCGAGAATCTTGCCAGCTACGCTGCGGGAAACAGCCCGTTCCCAATCGTTTATGACAACAGCGGGCGTGGTCAAGCGAGCGGCGCGGAGTTCGTCTTCAGCAAGAAGCCGCGGAACGACTACGACATCAACGGCTTCGTTTCCTACACCAACCAGGTGGCAAAGGCGACCAACAGCTTCTTTGATACCGGGTACGTCCCATACTTTGGGACTTTTGTGACTGACCCGAACATCACCGATGCCCAGTACAGCAGCCTCAACAAGCAGCAGTTCTCGCCCTCCTACGACCAGAGGCATACCGTTGCCGCCGTCGTTTCCAAACGGTTCAATCATCTGTTCGGGACCAGCATCGTGCTGGATGCGGGGAGCGGCTTCCCTTATAACCGTGGCGTCGCCTCCGACGGCGTGTACCAGCCTGCCGACGGGCAGCACGGCGAAAAACTGGTCGGTGGGAACGCCGACTTGACCGAAGTTCCCGTCCTGCTGTCCGGTGCCCAACTGTCCCCGCTTACTCCGGTCGTCGGACACTCCAGTTGGCATTACAAGTTCTCCCTGAACTCGGACATCTTCCTGACGCCGGACACCAACCTGTTCGTGAACGTGGATAACGTCTTCGACCGGCTGACCGCGACCGTCATCTCGACGACGGACGCGAATGGAAAGATCTATTACACCGGCCCGACCGCCGCACAGCCGCAGGGCTCTATCCACTACGGTCCGGGTGCCGGCTCGATCACGCCCATCTTCCTGAGCTTTGGCTTCCGCCACAAGTTCTGACCTCACGGGCCGGGCGCAGACTTTTCAGCCTGCGCCCGGCCTCCGGGCATCATCCCCTTTTACAAAGGACTACCACAACCCTATGAGCCTCAATAGACATGCGATGCGCTTCCTCCCCCTGTCCGGGCTAGGCGCGGCCCTTGCCGCCGTCCTCAGCGGATGTGGGGGAGCCACCACCGGCGGCTCGGCGGGCGTGGCAACGCCCGACAGCAGCCCGGTCATCTATGGCCTGAACGCGCAGGCGGCGATCGGCGGGACATTTAACGCGACCAGCGGCTTGGGCTATACCGGAAGCGGCGGCCAGACCGGCGTCCTGACCGGCGCGACCGCCTACAAGACCGATGCCGGACCCGGCCCACTGCCGGTCTACCAAAAGGGCTTCTCGACGGGTATTCCCCTGGGGTTCCCCGCCGGCGGGGCTTTCCTCACCGGCTCAATCGGTGGGGCGCTGCCGACCGCGTCGGCGGGGGCCGTCGTGTTCCGCGCCTATATCAGCACGGGTACAAAAGGCGGCAACCAGGTTGACCTGAACACCGGCAGCGTCGTCC
The DNA here is from genome assembly GCA_031363565.1 of Armatimonadota bacterium. Lineage (GTDB taxonomy): Bacteria > Armatimonadota > Armatimonadia > Armatimonadales > Capsulimonadaceae > JANXMY01. The sequence goes on from JANLUQ010000242.1 coordinate 13,938, forward strand.
TCACCTCCAGTGAGTCCTCCACTTTCAGCCAGCCATTGACCTTCGACGGTGCGGGCATTGGAACCGGGCCGCTGGGCCAGGGGCAGTATACGACGGCGACATTCGCCCTGCCGGCAGCACTGGCGACAACCGGCCTGCACAACCTACACACGGTCGTTTCCGATGTCGCGGGTCAGAAGAGCGAGACAGACTTCGACTTCGTGGAAGTCGGGCCGGGAGATGTCGCGCTGTATGCGGGCAATATCACGGCAGATGGTCAAGCGAAGCCCGTCGCCGCCGCGATTGCTCCGGGCGATGTGGGCGAGTTGGATAACGCAAACGGCACGCCGGTCGTCACCACCGGTGCTCGCCAGCAAACGACAGCGGACGCGCAGGGCACGATCATCCTGTTCGCCCCTGCCGGTTCCTATGTCTTTAAGACCACCTCTACCGACAGCAAGGGCGGCAAGACGGTGACCTTACAGACGATTGACCTGACAAAAGCGGCAGGCACGGCTGTTCTCCAGTAACAGTCCGCGCAGGAACAGACAAATTAAAGAACCGCCCCGGCCAATGGCCGGGGCGGTCTTCTTTTGTCTCATCCTGATTGGCTCGTTCACCGGCCTCGCTGACTTACTTGCCTGACTTAGTCGCACGGCGGCGCATGTCGGGGTTCAGCTCGCGCTTCCGCATACGGATGTTCTTCGGGGTCACTTCCACGAGTTCGTCGGGGCCGATGTATTCGATGGCGCGATCCAGGGACATCACGGTCGGCGGGGCCAGGCGCATGAAGGTCTCTTTGTTGGACTCGCGCATGGAGGTCAGGTGCTTCTTGCGGCAGACATTGACTTCCAGGTCCGTGTCGCGGGCGTTCTTGCCGATGATCATGCCCTCATAGACCTCGATGTTGTGCGGGACGAAGAGGATGCCGCGCTCCTCGGCGGCGGCCAGGCCGAAGGTGGTCGTGATTCCCGACTCGCTCGCCAGCAGGCTGCCGTTGCGCTCGGTCGTCATGTCGCCGGTGTAGGCGATGTAGCCGGCGAACAGCGAGTTCAAGACGCCCGTGCCGCGCGTCTCGGTGAGGAACTGGTTGCGGAAGCCGAGCAGGCCGCGTGTCGGCACCTTGAAGCGCATGTAGACATGGCCATCACCGGGCGATCTCATGTCCAGCATGTCGCCGCGCCGCCGGCCTAGCTGCTCGATCACGACGCCGCTGTATTCCTCGGCGACATCAATCTCGACCTCTTCTAAAGGCTCCATGCGGTGGCCATCCTCCTCGTGGAAGATGACTTCGGGCTGAGAGACCTGAAGCTCATAGCCTTCGCGCCGCATGGTCTCGATCAGGACGGCCAGGTGAAGCTCACCCCGGCCTGAGACGCTGAACTGGTCCGCCGAGTCGGTGTCCTCGACGCGCAGGGCGACATTGGTCTGGAGTTCTTTCATCAGGCGCTCACGCAGCTTGCGGGACGTGGACCACTGGCCCTCGCGTCCGGTCAGCGGGGAGGTGTTGACGCCGAAGGTCATCCGCAAGGTCGGCTCATCCACCTGCATCATGGGCAGGGCGACCGGGTTCTCACGCGAAGCGATGGTCTCACCGATGTTGACATCGGGCAGGCCGGAGATGGCGACGATCTCGCCGGCCTCGGCCTGCTCGACCTCGACGCGGTTCAGGCCCTGGTAGATGAAGACCTGGGCCAGTTTGCCGGGGACATTGATTCCCTCACGGTTGATGACCGTGATGTTCTGGGCGCTCCTGACCGTGCCCGAGTTGACGCGCCCGATGGCGATACGTCCTTTGTAGTCATCATAGTCCAGCGTGGTCGCCCGAAGCTGCAAGGCGGCGTTAGGGTCGCCGGTCGGCGGCGGGATATGGCTGACGATGGTTCTGAATAGCGGCAGGAGATCCGTGCCAGGCGTCTCAGGGTTCAGCGTCGCGGTCCCTTGCAGGGCGATGGTGTAGACGATAGGGAAATCAAGCTGTTCCTCGGTCGCGCCGAGGGCGACAAACAGGTCGAAGGTCTGGTCCACCACATAGTCCAGCCGCGCCATCGGCCGATCAATCTTGTTGACGACGACGACGGCCTTGTGGCCGGCTTGGAGGGCCTTGGAGAGCACGAACCGGGTCTGCGGCATAGGGCCTTCGACGGCATCAATGAGCAGCAGGACGCCGTCCACGAGGCTCATCACGCGCTCGACCTCGCCGCCGAAGTCGGCGTGCCCGGGCGTGTCCACGATGTTGATCTTGATGTCTTCGTGGGTGATGGCCGTGTGCTTAGAGACGATGGTGATGCCGCGCTCGCGCTCCAGATCCATCTTGTCCATGACGCGGTCGGCAACGGCCTGGTTGGCGCGGAAGACGCCGCCCTGCTTCAGCATCCCATCCACGAGGGTGGTCTTGCCGTGGTCAACGTGCGCGATGATCGCGATGTTTCGGAGGTGATCTTGTGTTACAGTTTGAGACATATTGCTCTATTATACCTCAAACCTCCCGGTTTCTGACCTACGGACCAGCCGGCTCTATCTTGTTGCCGTAGCCGCTCCCCGAAACAGTCGGTGCAGGACCACGTGTGAAAATCACCACGTTGCTGTCGCCATAGACTATCAGCCACGGACAATCACCGTTTAGTGTGATTGTCCCGCCGTCACCGCGAACTTCCACGTTCTTACCGGCAGGATTGGAATTGAAGACCTGATTGTCACCCCTGATGACGATACCCTGGGAGGAAGAAATGCTCGGCCCCTGCCTCTGCACGAAGCTCCCATGCGTGATCCCATAAACAGCCCAGCTGACGCCGAAGAGCAGTCACCACCGTCTGGCTGGCAGCGGCCTGGGCGGCGGCGTCTTCCGCCGCTTTCTGGGCGCGCTGACGCTGCACCTGCGCCCATATTTCATCCGGCGTCGCTTCCAGCTTAAGTTCCTGGATCACCTCGCCGATGGGGATCGTCCCGGCCAGATGACGGGCGGCCTCATCTTTACTGGCTTCCAGGGCATTGATCGCCTGGACCAGTTCCTCGGACGTGACGCGGATCTGGGCGGCAGGGGTTGCAGTTTGTTCTTGCGCGATTGGCTTGCTTTATTGTAGCACACAGAATTATAGCACATAGACGCCCCCGGCATTGGAAGTGCCGACATCGGAAGTGCCGGTTTGAACTTGACAACGACCCCACTTGTATGCTAAGCTTTATTGTTCCGGTTTCCTTCACGCACTCTAACCGCGAATGTTCTTACTCTCCATTTTTTAAATACTGTCGTCATGATCTCGGTTCGTATTCTCTCTCGCCGCCAAAGTAGGCCGCGCGTAAAGGGGACCTGATGGGTGTGATCCTGATTCTGGGACGGGCGGAGGACCTGTGCTGTCAGCGGGTACTCGAACGGCTGGCGCGGGACGGGCGGGAGACTTTGTTCCTACCTGAAGACAAGCTCCTGCCGCAGATGGCATTCGCCTGGACCCCCGTCGACGGCGCGGGCCGAGTCCGTTTTGAGGGCCGAGAAGTGCTGTTCTCCGAGGTGGAGGGCGTCCTGTACCGGTTCTACGGCATCCCCCTCCCTGCCGAGGAGTTCGGGACGGCAGATGGGCGGTATGTCTGTTCGGAATGGAACGCGCTCTGGATGGCCTGGCTGAACAGCCCCCGCAAAACAGTGCGCGGCCCGGTCATCAACCGCCTCCGGCCCGACCTGTGGTACAAAACACTTCTCAACACCCCCACCCTGGCTGCTTTGGTGCCTGATCTGCCCTTCGCACGCCCCCGGACGCTGGTGACGACATCGCCGGACGCGGCCCGCAGCTTCCGCGGGAGCCTTGCGGGGGCCGCCACCTACACCGCCCTCAGCGGGTCCTCCCCCTACCCCATCCAGGGCGAGGAAGAGCTTGAGAAGCTCCTCGCTCTGAACGGCACCCTGCCGCTGCATCTGACCGAGGAGGTCACAGGCCAGAGGTTCGAGGCCTTCGCGGTCGGTGGCCGGATCACGCTGGTCGGCCCGGACGGGGACTTGTGCGGGTCGCCGCCCCCCACTCTCGCTGACCGCTGCGTCCAGGTCGGGACACGTCTGGGGCTGGCCTTCTTCCAGCTTTCACTGGTGGCCGGGACCGGGGACGAGTGGTACTGCCTGGGCCTGGACCGTGTGCCACAGCTTTACGGCTGCGGCCCGGACGCGCAGGCGGAGATCGTCGAGCGTTTGACATCACTTCTCACCGGTCCCGAGGGACAAGAAAGGGGCTGGGCATGATCCTTATCTGCGGCGTCCTCGCCGATGCCATGACTGAGCTGATGTGCGCCCGCCTGGACGACCTGGGCTATCCTTACCTGTTTCTCGACCAGGCCCAATTTCCGGGACGCTACGACCTCACCTGGGAACTCGGTGCGGACGGCGTTCAGGGCAGCATCACATCCCCGGAAGGCGTCCTAGACTTGTCTGATCTGACGGGTGTTTACGCCCGCTATGTCAGCTTCAAGGGCGGGCCGGAGCGGCCGGAGTTCTCCGAGCTTGAGAAGCAGATGGCGGATGCCGAGTACCAGCTCGCGCTGATGCAGCTTTTGGAGCTCCTTCCCTGCACCGTCGTCAACCGGGCGGGAACCTCGGTCAGCAACGACTCCAAGATCTATCAGGGGTTTCTGGCCGAGGAGTTTGGCTTGCTCACGCCCCGGACACTCGCGACGACCGACCCTGAGGCGGCCCGCGCCTTCTACGAGGCGCAGGGCGGGGACATCATCTACAAATCGCTTTCGGGGGTCCGTTCCATCGTGCATCGCCTGACCGGCGAGGATTTGGGAGAGCGCCTGGAGCGGGTCCGCAACTGCCCAACCCAGTTCCAGGAGCGCATAGAAGGCGTGGACATCCGCGTCCATACCGTCGGCGACCGGGTGTTTCCGACGGAGATCCATTCCGAGGCCAATGACTATCGCTATGCCCGCCGCGAGGGGATGGGCATTACGTTGGAGGAGACCGAGATCCCCGATACGGTGGCGCAGTCCTGTCTCAGCATGGCGCGCACCCTGGGCCTGCACCTTTCGGGCGTTGATCTGCGGCGGACACCGGACGGGCGTTACTACTGCTTCGAGGTCAACCCGTCCCCCGGCTTTATCTTTTACGAGAGCAACACGGGCCAGCCGATCAGCACGGCGGTGGCTCACCTGCTGCGCGGCAACCCGGAACAGATGCACTAACAGATGGGTAGTGGCTCAATATAGTCTGAGCCTTTTGGGCCGCTCCCAGGTCGGTTGATTGTACTCGTGCAAGAACAGCCGTAGACAGTTCTCGTGCATCACGTCCGTCTTCGAGAACGAAAGCGTCCTCCGCACGAACCGCGCCAGCCGCTGACGGAGGACGTTGTTGAAGCGCTCGATGTGGTTCGTCTGGCCCTCGCCCTTGCCTGTCGCCCGATGCTGCGCCTGCGGCAGCACCTTCTGGTAGGCGTCCCAGTTCTGAGGCAGGACGCCGCAAGAAGTCCGTGAACACTACGCCCGCCTTGTAAGCAGGCGGGGTGCGCTCCCACAGGAGCCGACACGTCTTCTGGCCTCGGTCGCCGATGGCGTAGGCAACCACCTGACGAGTGCGGCGGCAGAGGGCTAGCCACACCCCGCGTTTTCTCTGACGCCGCCCGACGAACGACCAGAGTTCGTCGAGTTCGAGCGGTTCCCCCTTCTGGGCAGGCAGCAGAGTACGCTCAAGGGGCGGCAGGTGACTGGCTTTTTTTAACCAGGCGCTGCTGGCTTTTTTTAACCAGGCGCTGACGGTATTGCGCGAGACGCCGAAGACCCGCCGCAGCCCGCGCAGGGAGGGACGTTCCCGGTAAGCGGCGAGGATCAGGGCTTTGGTCTTCTCGTCATAGGCGTTGCTGCCGGGGTCCTGTCGTCCGTACTTTTTGCAGTTTTGACACTGATAGCGCCGCTTGCCATTTTTGGCATGCCCGTTACTGTAGAGGTGTTCGCTGCCGCAGTGGGCACAATGCAGAGTCTGGGTAAGCATAAGCCCTTCTTACCCATTCAGACCGTATTGGGCCACTACCTCTTTTCGTATCGCCCCTACCTTGTCATTATTGGAGATTATCGTGTTATGCATGGGCTTTGGCCGGGCCATGAGTGCCGGGCCGGCATGATACCAGTTGTTGATAGGAACAGCAAAAAACAGGCCCAGAAGAAGAGGATGATCTTCTTCTGGGCCGGGGGCCATCGGGCCCTCTCTTTTACTGCACGTTCAGCGCGAAGTCATCCACGACGAACGAGGTCTGGAGCGATACGTCTTCGGTCCCGACCAGGTACACCTGGATCGTCTGGCCCTTGAAAGCCGAGACGTCGAAGGTCTTCAGGCTGTAGCCTGTGGCGGCATTCAGGTTGGAGTAGGTCGCCAGGGTCTTTAGGACCGTGCCGGACGCGGAGCGGATCTGCACGGTAAGCTTGTCGTAAGCGCTGGTTTTCGTGGTCTCCGCCGTGTCAATATGGAGGTAGAAGCTCAGGCTGCCCGTCGAAAGGGCGGCGGGCAGTGCTACCGTCTGCGAGAGCGTATCGGTGTGCGCCGTGCCGTAGCCGTCAAGCCAGGCCTTCCACGCGCCGCTGTGAGAAGCCTCTCCGGTCGAGTTGTCAATGACGCCCGCCGAGACGGTCCAAGGTGCGGGACTGGCCGACCCGTTCTCGAAGCCGGGATTGCCCAGGAGCTGCGTCACGGTCGCGGGAGCTGTGGGCTTGGCGCTGACTTCAGACGAATTGGCGCTCGTGCCCACGCTGTTGGCGGCGGCCACCTGGTAGAAGTAGGTGGTGCCGTTGGTCAGGCCGGTATCGGTGTAGCTGGTCGCGGTCAGCCCGCTTTTCAGCAAGGTCTCACCGCCGCTGGCCGTGCCGCGATACAGGGTGTAGCTCGTCGCCCCTGCGCTGCCGGTCCAGGTCAGGGCGACCTGGGCATTGCCCGCCGTCGCTTTCAGGTTGGTCGGGGCGACGGGGGCGGTGGGAGGAGCGCTGCCGCCGCCGCTGAGGTCAGTCAGTAGGGTCGCGCCGTTGAAGGTCCCGATGCCGGTGGCATCGTCATAGCCCGTCACGGCCGGGTAGAACAGGTTTGTGCTGCCGTCGGCGATGTCATGGAAGTCGGCGGCATAGTTCGCGCCCTGGGCGACGGTGTAGAGCGGCGGGTTGGCGAAGCCCAGTGTGGCTAGGCCGTTCGTGGCCCGCTGCTGGTTGACCAGGGCGGTGAAGGCCGACCAGAGGGGGGCAGCGCAAGAGGTGCCGCCGTAGATATTCCACGCGCCGCCGAAGTAGATGGCATAGCCGGTGTTCGGATCGGCATCAAGCGACACGTCTGGGACGTTCCGCATGGTCGTCGAGCCTTTCGAGGCTGCCGAGCCGGCCACGCCGGACTGGTAAGAGGGGAGGGTCCAGACGGTGCTGATGCCGCCGCCGCCCGCCCCGTTCGCGATCGAGCCGCGGTTCCAGGTGGTCTCAGACGAGTAGGCCCCGCCCGGCCCGGCCGTGGTGAGGGAAGTGCCGCCCACGCCGGTCATGTAGGGCTGGGATGCGGGGTCGTCCACGCTGATGGTGGATTTGTCGTCGTAGGCACCGCTGTCGCCCGAGGCGGCGAAGATTGACTGGCCCTGAGCAGCCATCTGCTTGAAGGCCGTGTTCTCCGCATTGCGGATACTCGCCCCGGCCGAGTTCTCGGCCTCGCCCCAGGAGGTGCTGATGGACTTGGCGAGGTTGTCCGTGGCGATCTTGTTGTAGGCATCCACGACGCCCGCGCCCGAATTGGGCGCCTCATAGACGATGATCTTCGAGGCGGAGGGGGCCAGCGCGGCCTGAAGCTCGATGTCCAGGGTCACTTCGCCCGCGCCGCTGCCCGAGGCGCCCGAGTAGCCGTCAATGAGGACGTTCTGCAAAGGGACGGCGGGCAGGCCGAACTGGGTCTCGTATGCTGTGATGTCGCTTGCCGCGTAGCCGTCCAGCTCGAACAGGGCCAATATCTGGCCCGCCCCATTTTGGGTGATGCCGGCGAGGTTATAGGCTTTCTTGATGTCGCTCGGCGAGAGCGCGCCGCCCGGACCCGACCCGGTCTGCCGGGGCAGGGTGTAGGGCTCCAGGAACGGGGAAAGCGGCGGGGCCTGCTGAACGCGGAGGTGGGGACGCCATTGGGCGGCATTGTCTAGCCCGACGACGCCTGACACGACGGCAGAGAGGCCGGCGGGGATGCGCGGCGCGGCATCCGGGGCATAGAAATAGCGCCCGTCGCGGCGCGACTGGTAGACCAGAAGGTGCAGGCCAAAGGCGCGCTCGGCCTGTCCTGCCGATGCGGCGACATCGAGGACCGTGCGGTTGGGGTGCGTCGCTGCGATGGTCAGACCGACCGAGCGGGCGTAGGCGACGGCGCGGTCATAGTCGGCCTGGGTCGGGCTGAAGCGGTCTTGAAACTGCTGGGGCGTCAGGAACTGCCCGTAGCGCGCATCAGCGGGGTCGGCCAGCCCGCGCAGCAGGTCGGTCAGCTCGGCTTGGTGGCGCAGCGGCAGGGTCAGGGCCAGGGAGAGCGTCCGGGCTGGATCCAAGGCGGCGACCGCCTGCGCCTGTGCGACAGCGGGCGGGATGTGTCCGGGGAGGGCAAGGAACGCCGGGGCGGAGGCGGCGGGCGCGGCGCTGGCGGCGACAGGGCGCGGCGCGGCCAGGGCAGTCAGCCCGAGTAGGGCCAGGCCGAGGGCTGCCACGGTCCGGGCGGCGCGTTTCGGGGAGACGGTTCCGGTGGAAGCAGTGCGGGGGGAAACTTGCATGACGTACTGTCGGTCCTTTCGGTGTCTGCGCCCGGCGCAGCAGTGGATGACGGTGGGAACCACCGCGCGGGGCGGCTGTCAGGCCGTGGCTCCCGCAATAGTATCGGCATTATTCCACAGTTCAGGTCCGAATTCACATATTTTTCGCCTACTTTCAGCTCTTTTCGCCGGGATCGCCCAGCGCCCGCCCCATGCGGACAAACGGGATCACGACGCCATCCGGCAGAGTGGCCTCGACCCGCTCCAAAACGGCGAACCCGAACGCGCGGTACAGCGGCTCGCCCGGCAGTGTCGCCATCAGTTCCAGGCGCTCGAAACCAGCGGCGCGGGTAGATTGCAAGCATGGGGCCATCAGATGCGTGGCGACGCCCTGCCGCGCCCATTCCGGGTGTACGAAAAAGGCGCGGATGCGCGCTGGCTCATGGACGGGGTCAAGCAGAGCATCCTCACCCACTTTCCGTTGGTCCCCGCCATATAGCGTCCTTCGCCGGCTCCAGCCGCCGCATCCGATGATCTCGCGCCCGGCCCCCTCCCCAACCGCGGTGACGAAGTACGTCCCGTCGGCGATGAGCTGCGTGTCCACCCCGAACACATGGCGAATGGCGCTCTCGATTTGTATGTCGCTATAGTGGCTCCGGCTGAGGGCGCGTACCGATAGGGGGATCAGGGTTTGCAGTGCGGACAGGTCGCCGGGTGCGGCGAGGCGGGTTGAAAAAGTGGTCTTCATGGAAGCATTGACAACTTGCGGGATCACTCTATCGAGGATCACTCTATATCACGCAGGAACGTCTCGGTCACCCAAAAACTATTCTGGCTATCTCGGTACAGCCCGACGCCGATCTTGGTGAAGCGCGGCTCCAGGATGTTGGCGCGGTGGCCAGGGCTGTTCATCAGGCTCATGTGGGCATAAGAAGCATTGTAGACGGAGTCGGTCGCGCTGGCGTAGAAGATGTTCTCTCCGACGAGGGCGGACTCGGGCTTGTCCTCGCCCCAGGCGCGCAGGCCGGCGAGGTAGCGGTCCATGGGCGTCTGGCGGCCAGTCGTCGGCGAGTGGTGGTCGAAGTAGTTCAGGGAGCACATCTCGCGCGAGTGGATGCGGGCGGTGACATTCAGCAGCGGGTCCTCAGTGAGTGACGCGAGGCCGCGCTGGGTGCGTTCGTTGTTGATCGCTGCGACGAGATACGCTTCTTCCTGCTCCTCCTGCGCCCGTGTGTCCAGCCGCCGGGACGCCGTCATCGGCATCAGCCGCCGGGGCGGGAACAGGCGCCGGGATGCCGGGCGGTCATATCCCGATGAGGCGGGGTGGTCGAAGAGGGGCGGCGGGGCCAGCATCACGGACTGGATGTCTCCTTTGACGGCGGTTCTGACCTGCTTGGCATGCCGGGCGTTAGTATGCCGGGCATTGGTATGCTGGGCGGCAGCCTTGTGTCGCGAGACATGGGGGCGGGGCGCGAGAGGATGATGCGAGAAAAGCGTCAGGAACAAAGGGATCAGCATCGGAGGTCCGCCCCTTTCGTCGCGGCCTGCGCCGCGCTGCGCCGAGACTCTAGAAACTTGCGGGAAGCAATGGCGGAAGATAGGAGCCTTACTGATCGCATTTCTTGTCTTTCTCGCAGCAATCACACAAAGACACCCTGATGATCGGCAGCCGGGAACATCTCGGCAGAGGGGCGTGTTGCGGGAAAGACGGCAGGTCCGTCCAACGTAGGCATTAGCCTGGCGCTAATAATCCACGAACGACTCATTGTAACATGGATTCGCGCCCGAACTCGGACGGGGGAAGATGAATGGCAAGTATTTTCGAAGGTTACACCCTGCGAGGCGTCTCGCTGCGCAATCGGATCGGCGTCTCGCCGATGTGCGAGTACTCCTGCGAGGACGGGATGCCCAACGACTGGCACCTGGTTCATCTGGGCTCACGGGCGGCAGGCGGGGCGGGCCTGGTGCTGACCGAGGCGACGGCGGTCGAGCCGCGCGGGCGGATCTCGCCCCAGGATGCCGGGATCTGGTCGGACCTCCACGCCGAGGCATGGACGCCGATCACGCGGTTTATCAAGTCGCAGGGGGCGGTCGCGGGCATCCAGCTCGCCCATGCGGGCCGTAAAGGCAGCACGGCGCGGCCCTGGGAGGCGGAGCGGGGACGCGCGGGGGTGACGGACGAGGAGGGCGGCTGGGAGCCGATCGGTCCGAGCGCCCTGCCCTTCGATGGGGGCTACCGGATACCTAGGGAGATGACGGTCGGGGAGATTGCCGAGGTCGTCCAGGCATTCGCCGCCTCGGCCCGGCGCGCAGATGCGGCGGGCTTCGACTGGATGGAGCTGCACGGGGCGCACGGTTACCTGATGCATGAGTTCCTGTCGCCGCTCTCTAACGCGCGCACCGACGAGTACAGTGGCGGCTTCGAGGGCCGCATCCGCTTCGCCCTGGAAACGGTGCGGGCTGTGCGTGCGGTCTGGCCGGAGTGCAAGCCTCTGACGGTCCGGTTGTCCTGCACGGACTGGACGGAGGGGGGCTGGACTCTGGAGGAGTCGGTCGCCCTGTCGCGCCGCTTGAAGGGCGAGGGCGTAGACCTGATTGACTGCTCTACGGGCGGCAATGTCCCGCACGCACAGATCCCGGTCGGCGCGGGCTATCAAGTGCCGTTCGCCGAGACCATCCGCCGCGAGGCGGGCATCGCGACGGCGGCGGTCGGGATGATCACCGCGCCCGCGCAGGCCGACGAGATCATCCGCAACGAGCGCGCCGACTTGGTTTTGCTGGCGCGGGCCTCACTGCGCGACCCGTACTGGCCCCTGCACGCGGCGCGGGAATTGGGGCAGGCGGACAAGGTGACGCCGCCGGTGCAGTATGCGCGGGCATTCTGAGGCTTAACTTCGGCGCTTGCGCGGGGAGAGCATTTGGCCTACCGCCTCAGCAGGGCCACCAGCGCACTCAAAACGCGGCGCAGCAGCGTTGGTGGCTCTTGAGGCGCGGACCCCGCAGCGGCAGGCGTAGTGTCAGCACCCAGAGCCTCCCGAAAAGCCGACGCCAGTGCGCCCGCCGAGGGATAGCGCCCAAGGGGATCTTTCGCTAGGGCACGGCGCAGGACTACTTGGATGGGCGGCGGCATGTTGGGCACGGGGGGCGGGTCCACTGTCGTGATCTGCTCCAAGACTGCCGAGATCCGGTCGCCGCCGAACGGCGCCCGGCCCGCCAGCATCTCGTACAGAAGTACGCCCAGCGCCCAGATGTCTCCGGCCGGGCCGACAGGGGCACCATTGATCTGCTCCGGGGCCATGTAGGAAGGCGAGCCGACCATCATGTCCGCCTGCGTCACCAGCGCGTCGTCCTCTTGGCGGGCCAGGCCAAAGTCCATCAGCTTGACTGTCCCGCCTGGTGTCAGCATGAAGTTGGTGGGTTTGATGTCCCGGTGAACGATGTCCGCCGCATGGACGACGTCCAGGGCCGCCGCCATCTGGTCCAGGATGCGCGCGGCCTCATCCGGCGGAAGCGGCCCCGCCCGCAGCCGCTGGCGCAATGTCTCCCCGGTCAGCAGCTCCATCACCAGATAAGGCTGCCCGTCCTCCCGCCCGACCTCATGGGTCGTGACGATGTTTGGGTGCGACAGCCGGGCGACGACACGCGCCTCGCGCTCCATCCGCGCCGCCCACGCCATCCGATCCTCTGCCGCGAGTGCCTGGGGAAGGACCAGCGTCTTGATGGCGACCCGGCGCCCATCCCGCGCACCCACAGCCTCCCAGACGAGGGACGCCGCGCCGCGCCCGATCTCATGCAGGAGGCGATATTGGACGAGGGGGTCGAGAGAAGCAGTCTGGTTATTTTCCACGGAGTCAGCATACCCGGAAACGGCCTGCTGAAACTCTTCCCGGATAACAGCGAGACGTCGGCACCGAGGAAAAAACTATAGGCCCCGGCTCATCTGGAGGCCCATACCACTCCCATCCGGCGTGATAAACGGCGACAGCAGCAGGCCGCGTGGCTGGGCCATCTCCAGCCGTGCCGTGCCGGCCCCTAGGGCCGCCCCGGCCAAGACATCGCCGACGGTGTGCCGGTGCAGGCGGACGCGCGAGTAGGAGATCAAGGCCGCGCCGAGATACCACAGCGGCGCCTGATGCGGGTGTAGGCTGGATTCGACAGTGGCGACGGCAAAGGCCGCCGTCGCATGGCCGCTGGGGAAGCTGTCATGAGCGTTCGAGTCGGGCCGCTTCTCGCGGACCAGATTTTTCAGCCCCTCGGAGATGATGACGCTCGTGCCCAAGGCATCGAGCACGCGCAGGGCATGATTCTTGCCGTCATGCCCATCTGAGAGCAGGGGCAGGCCAACGCCTGCCGCCAGGAACAGGATATTGCCGCTGCCCGAGGCGAACTTCGAGGCCGTCCGGGCAGGCGAGTCGGCCCGCGCGGACGGGGACAGCATGGGGGCGGACAAAAGGGCGAAGGCCAGACCCGCCGAGGCCAGGCCCTGCCGGCAAGGGATTCGCTTGCAGGAAATTCGTTTGTAGGTGGAGGGTGTCATGCGCCCCCGTTCGGCATGACGAGCGTAGATTCCTGCGTTCTCAGCCATCGCGTTTAGGTTGCCGCCGCAGGCTCCACTTTCCCGCCGTGCCCCTCGACCTTGTTGCGGATAGACTCCAGCGCGGCAAGGAGGCCGTCTAGGATGGTCTTGTCCCGGTCGCCCGTCTGCGCGTCCATGCGTTCGGACTGCTCAGGCTTCGGCTGGAAGTTCAAGTGTACCGTCACCTCGCACTCGTCTTCCACGCCGTCTATCTCCAGCCAGCCGTCATAGCGGTTCTCGCCGTCCGATCCCCACTCGACGCGCCCGTTCGGCGCATCGGTGCGGAAGTAGCCGTCCGAGTCGTACTTACGCCCGCCGGCTTCTCCTTGAACCCGGACGCGCCCGCCGGGCAAAGCCTCAGCGTAGTGGGTCGTGGGCAGGTACTCGGGCAGGCGCGCGACATCGGAGACGAAGGCGAAAACGGCCTCGGGCGAAGCCATGATGGTCAGGGAGCGCTCGTATTCGGGCATGGAATTGGGCCTTTCTATGGCAGGGAAGACGATGGGAAACAATGATCCGTTCTTCAATGATCCGGTCTTCAGTAGTCCGCTCTTCAATGGCCCGTTCTTCCCGCGAGAGGGGCAGGCGTAAACGCGGCCTCCTCTCCCCGCGACAAGTCGCGACCCTCCCCTCGGGTCGGGTGCAGTTATTCACCCCCCTTCCCTGGCGCAACTGTTCAGTGCGCTATGGAGGCACGACTAGCACCACCCGACTCGTGGGGTGGGTCGCCGCTTGCGGCCAGGAGAGGAGCACCCTTCCGGTAATCGCGCGGACTCAGACCCGTCGCCCTCTTGAAGCGCAGGGTGAAATAGACCGGGTTCTCGTAGCCCACCTCAGCGGCGATAGCTCCCACCGAGCGCGGGGTCAACTCCAAAAGCCGACGGGCACGGTCCATCCGCTGGCCTTCCAAAAACTGCTGCGGCGTTTGACCAACCTGGGCGCGGAACAGGTGGGCCAGACGTGAGGCCGACAGGCCGCAGGCATCGGCCAGAGCATCCATCGTGACCGGTTCAGCCAGGTGGCGGGTCAGAAACTCCATCGCCGCCTGCACCCGCGCATCCATGCGGGGAAGCACGGACAGCGGGTTCTGCGTGTCGCACCAGAGCAGCACCGCCTCTAGGGCATTCATCGCGAACGCCGCCCGCCGCCGGGGGGCGGAGGGCAATGCCCCGGTCGCGAGGGCATGTACCTCCTCGAAGCGATCCAACGCCTTTTGTCGCACCGCGCCGTCTTCCAAATGCAGACGCATCAGGCCGGGCGCGGCCTCGGGCCAGGCCATAAGGGGCGCCCAGTCCGGGCGCGGGTGGAAGTGAGTCCACAGCAGATCCCAGTGGCCCGGACTTGCCGCGACTCCGTAGTCGTGGCGCGTGCCAGGCTGGAACAGGGTCAGGTCGCCCGGTTCGGTCGTGAACTCGCCGTGCGCGTGGCCGAAGCGCCCGCCGCCGCCAAGTGTCGCGATCAGCAGCCAGTCACCCGTCCCGCGCGCCCGCCAAGTCTCGTACCCCGATGCCTCATGGAAGTGGCCGGTGACGAGGTGAATGACTTCCGGGTGATGCTCTTCGGTTCTGGGATTGATCTCCATGATGACAGGATATTATAGGTCCTCAGCAAGTATTGTGATGGACGGATGGTGTGTGACCGGTGTATAGTATACCCAACTAACTGAAGAACTCAGGAGATGCGCCATGACCACACTTTTAGACCACCCTGTAATAAGCACCGATACCGCCGCCGGGTTGACGGAGGGACAAAAAGGCCGATTCGAGCGTGACGGCTACCTCGTCGTGCGCGGCCTGTTCTCATCCGCCGAAGCCGGTGCCGTCCGTGACGCCTTCATGAAGGCAAACGAAGGCGGTCCCGTGCCGGGCCTATCCTCCATCGGCGAAGGCATCGTGGACCCCTCCGATCCGCTCGCCTTCTACCCGCGCATGATGAACCCGCACCTACAGCCTGCCCATCAGGTCGGCGTCATCGCCCGCGACTTCCTGCTCGACCCGCGCCTTGCGCCGGTCCTCTCCGACTTGTTCGACGAGGAGCCGCTGGGAGTCCAGACTATGTTCTACTTCAAGCCCGCCGGGGCGCGCGGCCAGGAACTGCACCAGGACAACTTCTACTTGCGCGTCAAACCCGGCACCTGCCTGGCCGCCTGGCTGGCCGTGGATGACGTGGATGCGGGAAATGGCGGGATGAAGGTGGTCCCCGGCTCGCACCGCGAAGAGGTCGCCTGCCCGCAGAAGGCCGATGCCGCCGTCTCGTTCACGACCGACTATGTGCCCGTGCCCGAGGGCATGGAGGCCGTCCAGTGCGACATGAAGGCGGGCGACGTGCTGTTCTTCAACGGCTCGCTTATCCACGGCTCGACTCCCAACACCTCCGCCGACCGCTTCCGCCGGTCATTGATCGCCCATTACGTCCCGCGCCACAGCCAGGAGCTTTCGCCCTGGTATAAGTCGCCCCTGGCCTTCGACGGCGAAGTGGTCCAGATCGCCGAAGCGACCGGCGGCGGCCCCTGCGGCGTGGCGCAGGCCGGCGCAATGGCGCCGCATTAGGGCAACGACGCAAAGCGGTCTTGCAGGCCAGTTGCAGGTCTTTGTGTTCTCCGATCCTCTCCCCGCGACTTGTCGCGGGGATGAGGATCAAAGCGACGGCGGCCGGTCCCCCTTCCTTATCCCCCACCCCTTATCAGGTTCCGCTCCCAGCTCGAAGTGCAGCGTGCCGCCGTGTGCGATGTCGGCCTGCGTCAGCCATGGGCGGGTCCATACCTGGCTCCCAACGCGCAGGCTGCGCACATAGATGTTTTGGGCTGAGGTGTTTGGGGCCTCGACCGTGAACTGCCTCACCGGGTACGGCGCTTCCAGGTGGATGATGGCGCGCGGGAACAGGGGCGAGGCCAGCTCATAGGCGGGGTGGGCGGGGTTGGTCGGGTAGAGGCCCAGGGCAGCGAAGACATACCACGCCGACATGGTGCCGCAATCATCGTTGCCGGGGATGCCGGCGGGCGTCGTGCCGTAGGCGTCGGCCAGCAGCTCGCGGACGCGGCTCTGGGTCTTCCAGGGGGCGCCCGAGTAGTCGTAGAGGAAAGGGACCTGCAAGTCCGTCTCGTTGTACGGGTTGTAGTATTGCCCGGTCCAGGTTGGGTGGGCATAGCCGAAGAACTTGTCGAGTTCAGCGTTAAACGGATCGTCGCCGCCGAACAGGGCGATCAGGCCCGCCATATCCTGCATCGCCAGCCAGCGGTAGTGCCAGCCCGTGCCTTCAACGTAGCCATGCTCCTTGGTCGGGTCGAACGGCCCGTACCAGGAGCCATCGGCCAGCTTGGGCCGCAGGAATTTGGTCTCAGGGTCGAACAGGTTTCGGTAGAGCAAGGCGCGCTTGCTGAAGCGCGCGGCGTCTGCCGTTTTGCCCAAAGAGGCCGAGACCGAGGCCAGGGCGGCATAGGCGAGGCAGTCCTCCTCGGTCTGCGAGACCGAGCCGTAGCCCTCTTTGTCGTCGGGGATGTAGCCCAGGGTGTCCATGTACTGCACATTGGCCTCGCCCTGATATGGCTTATTGGGCGGCGCGGGCTGGGTGGCATCTTTGACCATGCCGGGATAGAGGGCGGCCATATCGAAGCCATGGAGGCCGGCATTCCAGGCGGTCGCCGCCACAGTGGTCAGGGGGCTGCCGCACATGACATTGGTATAGACGTTCGCCTGTGGCCAGCGGTCTATCCAGCCGCCCTGCTGATACATCAGGCTGATACTTTGGCACATATCCTGCATCCGCTGGGGTTCGATCAAGGTCAGAAGCGGCGCTTCGGTCCGATAGATATCCCACCCGGAATAGTCGGCATAGATTGGGTGATCGGGCCTGGTCTGGTGGATCGTGTTGTCGAAGCCGAGATACCGGCCGTCGGCATCGCTGAAGACGCTGGGCATCAGGAAGCAGTGGTAGAGGCTGGTATAAAAGACCGTGCGCTGGTCGGTCGTGCCGCCCGTGATCTCGATCCGGTGCAGCTCTTTTTCCCAAGCCACCTCGGTCGCTTTGTGTACCTGGTCGAAGCTCTTGCCGCCTACTTCCTGTGCCAAGTTGCGCCGCGCGCCGTCCAGATCCACATAGGAGATGCCGATGCGGGCTGTGACAGTGAAGGGCGTCGCAGACGCCGGGAAGCGGAGGTACGCGCCGATCGCGGGCGCTTTCGGGCCGTCCTGGACCGCGCCAGCCCCGCCCGCCGCCACACTCTCTCCGGTAAATGTGCCGGACATCTGGCAGGGCTTGTCAAGCTTCAAGGTGAAGTAGGTGGTGTAGAACTGGCCTGCGCCGCAGAACGCCTGGCTCCGTACCGACCCTTCGACAGTATCCGGGCCGACGACGTGGATGTCGGCGCGCTCGGTCCGCGTCAAGGTGTGGCTGAGGGGGAGGAGAATGTTAGCAGGCTCTCCGGCAGGGAAGGTGAAGCGAATCAGGCCCGTCCGCTCGGTCGCCGTCAGTTCCGCGTTCACGTCCCACCGGCGCAGATTCACCGAGTAATAACCCGCCGAGGCCGACTCACGCTTGTGGCTGAACGGAGACAAATAATCGGCAGCCTGCGTTTTGACCGGCCCAGTCGTGGCGGTCAGGAAGACATCCCCCTCGTCATCGCACCCCACCCCGCTCATGTGTGTCAGGCTGAAGCCCTCGATGCGGTGGTCGCCATACCCATAGCCGACCGAGGGCGCGTGCGTGTCCGGGCTGAACAAAGTCATACCGAAGGGTGCGCCCGCGCCGGGCAGGGTATCCCCGCCGCCGTCGGTCCCGATAAACGGGTCCACATAGGAAGCCAGCGTTTTGTGTGCTGTCGGTGCTTTGGCGGTGGCCGGCACGAACTTTGCTGTTGCACGCTTGGAAGTGAAGCTGAAGTCGCGGATGGTCTGCCGCGCCGTGACCGCACCGCTGGCCCCGGAGAAGCCGACCAGGGCCGTCGAGCCGCCGACGGCCCCGGCCAGGTCTACCTCGTCTTGGCCGGTGAACGTCTCGCCCGTCGTCAGGTCCTTCAAGGTCTCCGTCAGGGCGGCGCCGTCATAGTCCAAGGTGACGCGGATCGGGTGCCCGCTCCGCAGGTCCACCGGCAGGGTATCACCGGGGGACTCCGAGACGCCATTCGTGCCAACGCTCACCCCGGAAGCCCCAAAGAGGTTCAGCCGGAAGGCCATGCTCTTGGTGATGGCGACGCCACCGTCACCCCCCGCGTAGCCTACTCCGCCGCCCGCCCCGCCCAGGGCCTTGATGCCGCGCGGGTCGTTCTGGAGGAGGAAGGCCGCACCGTCCGCACCGCCGGGCGGCGTGCCGCCGAACTGATCGGCCTGATAGGTGAACGCAGCATGGAAGCCCCCGACTCGCTGGGGCGCGGCCTCGAAGGCGCTAACCGCCTCGTCCGCACCGCCGTCGCTGAGGGTGAGCGTCGTCTTGTCGGCGCTCAACCCTGCC
>JANLUQ010000281.1:0-2608 GCA_031363565.1 Armatimonadota bacterium
ATGTCCCCGGTCGCATACCGAACGAAGGCACCCTCCCCTACCCGGAACTGGCCGCCGCTTGGGCAGTTGGGGTATGTCGGCCCAACGTCGTAGCCATACGAAATCCCAACACCATTCCCGGAGGGCGACGATGATTCAGCCGCAATGCACACTTTGTCTTGGCAGATGGTGGAGGTGAAATTTACTAGGCAGTCACTCACCTCAAACAACAGCACCGTGCTGGCGGGCGAGATCAGCATTGAGAGGGAGTGGGCCGGGGCGATAGTTGCCTCATGTGATTTGGGGTGCTTCGGGTAGATTGGATTCCCACCTAAATTGCTGTTGAGGGCATATGAAACGACCTTCTCGTAAGGGTCGTTTTCGGGGGGGTTGCTGTCGCTCGGGCAGGCCAGTATCGCGGAGTCTTTCATATATGGGAGGCAACTTCCGGCCCAGCCAACGCCTGGTATGGGGGTAAAAGGTGTCGAGTAAAAGGTCTCGCTGTTGTCGCCCGCGTACTGCAAGATCGCCATGCCTAGCTGCCTCTCGTTGGAAAGGCACTGCGTCCGGCGTCCACGCTCGCGGATGCCCGCGAAGACCGGGAACAGAATGGCGGCGATCACGGCGATGATGCCGATGACGACCAGCAGTTCAATGAGGGTGAAAGCGCTGCGAACACGACCGAGTTTCATGCTGTCCATTGGGAGCCTCCTCGTGACACGATAACGAGTAGAACGCGGCGGACAAGCAAAAGGGTTCGCGGCAGCAGGGTAATCGCACACTACTTTCGTCTTTTCCTGACCATGCCGTGAATGGCACGGCTAACCGGCGCGGACGCCACAAAGTACCGCTTCGCGGCACTCGGATAGCTTTCTAGCCCCGCGAAGCGGGGGTTCTTAGCCGGAGGCTGATTAGCCGTGCCATTCATGGCATGGTTCGGGCAGAGCATGAGATAGCATCAACATGCAATCGCCCTGTTCGCGGCAGGCGACACCTTGACAACCCCACTCCCATTGGGCTAAAGTAACCTTATGGAATACACGCCTCAGCAAGTCGAAGCGACCACGCAGGATGTCATCGAGAAGTACCAGAAATTCGTTAACCCGACGCAGGTCGCCCTGCTCAAAGTCGGTGGGTTTGACCATATCGAACACCGCGCCGACGGGGTGACGCTGACCGACCTGGAAGGCAACACTTATATAGACTGCCTGGGCGGGTACGGCATCTTCTCGCTCGGGCACCGGCACCCCCGCGTGGTCGAGGCCGTCAAGCGGCAGCTCGATCTTATCCCACTCGGCTCCAAGACCTTTCTGAATAAGCCTCTGGCCGACCTGTCGGCGAAGCTGGCAGAGCTGTCGCCGGGCGACCTGCAATACTCGTTTATCTCTAATTCGGGGGCCGAAGCCGCTGAGGCGGCTCTGAAGATCGCCCGTATGGCGTCCGGCAAGACCGACTTCATCTCAACCGAGGGCGCCTACCACGGCAAGACGATGGGGGCCTTGGCTGTGACCGGGCGCAAGGTCTACCGGGAGCCGTTCGAGCCGATGCTGCCCGGCGGCTGCTTCGTCCCCTTCAACGACGCCGATGCCATCGAGGCGGCCATCACGGAGAAGACTGCCGCCGTCATCCTGGAACCCGTGCAGGGCGAGGGCGGAATCCAGGTCCCCTCCCCCGACTACTTCCCGCGCGTCCGCGAGATCTGCGATCGGCACGGCGTCCTGCTAATCGCCGACGAGGTGCAGACGGGCTTGGGCCGGACCGGCAAGATGTTCGCCATGAACCACTGGGACGTCGCCCCCGACATCATGACCCTGGCAAAAGCCCTGGGCGGCGGTGTCATGCCCATCGGCGCGACGTTGGCGACGCCGGACATCTGGAACAAGGTCTTCCACGAGAACCCCTTCATCCACACCACGACCTTCGGCGGCGGCGAGATGGCCTGCGCCGCCGCCCTGGCCGCTTTGGAAGTGACGGTCGAGGAGGGCCTGCCCGCACGGGCTGCCGAGAACGGCGCGTACTTCCTGCACGGCCTCAAAAAGATCCAGGCGGAGCACCCGAATATCTTGAAAGAGGCGCGCGGCCTGGGCCTGATGCTCGGCGTCGAGTTCACCGACAGCGACATCGGCAAGCTGGTCATCGGCACGATGGTCCACCGGGGCGTCATCGCCGCCTACACGCTCAACAACGCCAAAGTCGTCCGCTTCGAGCCGCCGCTGATTATCACCCGCGCCCAGATAGATCAGGTGCTGGGAGTCTTCGCGGCGGGCGTCCAGGACGCGATTGACTTGCTGGGGGACTTGATCTAGACCCTAGCGGCAGACGGGAGGGAGACATGAGCACGAAGATTGCCCCAAAGCGGCGCGGCGTTGTCTGGGGCTTCACTCTGACCGAACTGCTGGGCATCATAGCGATCTGCGTCGTCCTTGCCACCGTCCTCTTTCCCGTGTATCAAGGGATGCGTCCCCTGCCTAACGGCGCAGTACGGGATGGCTCCGGCAAGCCCCTTCCCGGCGCGGTCCTGCGCTTCCGAGACCCATCGGGCCGCATCGTTGCTGCAATCACCAGCGATGACTACGGCAGCTTCCGGCAGCATGGCCTGAGTGACCTGAGCAAAGATACCGTGGATGGG
>JANLUQ010000366.1:0-16070 GCA_031363565.1 Armatimonadota bacterium
ACTGATGTTACGCAGTCCCGCCCTGAAGGGCAGGTCTGGGGGGCCTGCGGCCAACCGGTCTGCGACCGGAAGAGAAGACTTCCCCTCCCGCCCGCAGGGCGGTCGGCGTCTCGCCCCCCAGACGGGTCGTTTACGGCCCGGCCACAGCCCGTGCGTAACATCAGTCATATAAATCACACTTTATACACTAAAAATCCCCGTTCTGCGTCCCTAGATACGCCGAAGTTAAGGGCCTGAGTCTCGCCTCTTGACCGCGCGCAGCAACAAGTCCACGATGCGGTGAACCCGCTCCGACACCAGATGGGGCGTCTCCAAGTCCTCTTGCCGCAGATTCTTCGGCAGAAACGCCTCCATCGCCCAGAGCATCGCATCCGCCGTGCCTGCAGGGTCGGCCACTTCGAAATCCCCGCGCTTCGTGCCTTCCACGAGCAGGTCCGCCACGATCTGCGTTTCCTGCTCACGCCAGAGTAGGCCTTGCTCCCTCAGACCATTCTGCCGCTCGATGGCAGCCCTGATGATAGTCCTTAGCTCCGCCAGCGAATGTTTTTGCCGCTGAAGACGCTCGAATCGGATCAATATCCGCTGCGTCAGCACGTCTCGCAGACGGGTCTCCGCCGATCCAGACGAGGCAGCGATCTTCCGCTGCTCCTCGACGACATGCAGATTTGCTCGGGTCACTACTGCCAGCGCCACTTCCGCTTTCCCAGGAAAATGGAGATAGGTGGTACCAACGCCGATGCCGGCTTCCTCGGCTAGATCACTCATCGTCACCTTGCTGTAGCCGTAGCGTGTCAGCAGGCGCTCGGCGGCGTCTAGGATGGCCTCTCTCGCTTCTTGTTTTACGGTCTCTCGCTGCAACGTGTCCTGAACATTGAATGATTTAGTAATTCGTTCATCATACCCGGCATTATTGCTGGTGTCAAGGTCATAAGAAACATGGAGATCGAGAAAGAGATCAGGGAACTTCCTAGCCGCAAGCTGGGTTCAAGGGTCGTACACGCCGGAGGACACTTTCTTGTTCCAGCATCTCCGAGAAGACATACAAACGATTCTAAAGAGGGACCCCGCCGCGCGCTCGCTGGCGGAGGTGCTTTCTTACGCCGGGTTCTGGGCGCTGTTCCACCACCGGATCGCCCACAGCCTGTACGCGCGCGGCTGGTTTCTCCCCGCCCGGCTGGTCTCGCAGTGGAGCCGATTCCTCACCAATGTAGAAATTCACCCTGGTGCGACTATCGGTCGCCGCTTCTTCATTGATCACGGCGCGGGCGTCGTCATCGGCGAAACGGCCATCGTCGGCGATGATGTGTTGATGTACCATCAGGTCACTCTGGGCGGGACCTCACTGGAAAAGACCAAGCGCCACCCGACAGTCGGCAACAACGTGCTGCTGGGGATGGGGGCCAAGGTCCTCGGCAATATCACCGTCGGCGATGGCGCGCGCATCGGGGCGAACGCCGTCGTGACCCGCGACGTCCCTCCCAATACAAGCGTCGTCGGCGTGCCAGGCCGTATTCTGGTTCAGGATGGTAAGCACATCTCGGAGCGCACCACAGCCCAGGTCATGGACCAGGCATTGGGCAACGCCGACCCGATGGGCGAAATCATCCGCCGCGCCCTGCATGAGATCGAAGACCTCAAGTGCCGCTTGGAGCTGGTCGAGGAGGAGCAGCACCCCGACCGCATCCTGCGCGCCCTGGACACGGTCTGGGACAAGATCCCCGAGAAGCCGCTTTCGGTCCTGTTCGACGAGATGTGTGCCGACCACTGGGAACCCTGCCCAGACGAGAACCTGGCCGGCGAGGGAATCTGATGCGTTTCCCGCCCGCCCTGCCGCCCGGCGGGACCATCGGCATCGTCAACCCATCCAGCCCCGTCGAAACGGACCTCCTAGATGCTGGCATCGCGGTGTTAAAAGCGCGCGGCTTCCGCGCCATTGCCGCGCCACATGTTCGTCACCGTGATGGTCACCACGCGGGTTCGCCCGCCGCCCGCGCCGCTGACTTCTCCGACTTCTACGCCGACCCGTCCATCAATGTCCTTTGGTGCGCGCGGGGTGGCTCCTCCGCTTGCCGTCTCTGGCCGCTCCTGGATTGGGATGCACTCGCCGCCCTCCCGCCGAAAATGGTCATCGGCTACTCGGACACTACTTCCCTGCTCATTCCCTTGAACCAGCGCGTCGGCACGGTCGCCCTGCACGGGCCGCTGGTCTTTGAGCTAGGCTCCCTCGCTCCCGATGTCCTGGACTGGCAGTTGCGCCTGTCGCAAGACCTGACATCCGCTGGGTCGGTGCCAGGTGCAGCTCTGGACACGCTCGTCCCCGGCATTGCGGTAGGCGCACTGTGCGGCGGCTGCCTGTCCCTTGTCGTCGCCACGCTGGGGACGCCCTACCAGATAGACGTGGTGGGGAAGCTGCTGCTCATCGAGGACATCGGGGAAGCGCCGCACCGTATCGAGCGGATGCTGGTCCAGCTTGCCGAGGCAGGGATTCTGGGGAGCGCGGCGGGGTTCGTCATCGGACAGGCGACTGACGCAGACGACGCCGGTACGCTTCCCCTCCGCCAAATCTGGGCCGACCTCCTCGCCCCCTTCGGCAAGCCCGCCGTGCTCGGCTTCCCCTTCGGCCACGTCACCCCCAATTATGCCCTCCCGCTTGGCGTCCGCGCCCGTCTCGACGCCGACGCGGGGACACTCACGCTGCTGGAAGCTGCTGTGGGCTGACCGCGAAAAGCTGGCTGAATTCCTAGCCGGAGTGGTACAATGTCCGCAGAACTCCCATGAGGTGACGCTATGGCCGGCATCGCCGATGTGCTGCTGTTGGATAGGATGGTTTCTGCTGTGGAAAAAGTCCGTGCGCGGCTGCTGCGCGCTGCGAGTGCGCTGGATCGGGCAGGAGTTCCCTATGCTATCATCGGCGGCAATGCCGTCGCCTCCTGGGTCGCCAGTGTGGATGAGGCCGCCGTTCGCAATACGCGCGATGTGGACATTCTGCTGCGCCGTGAGGATCTTGCCCGTGCGAGTGCCGCCCTGGAAGCGGAAGGCTTTGTCTACAGGCATGTGCGAGGCGTAGATATGTTCCTGGATGGACCGGACACAAAAGTCCGCGACGCAGTCCATGTGCTATTTGCGGGTGAGAAGGTCCACCCTGATGACATCCTGCCCACCCCTGATATCAGCGAGGCAGAACGTGCGGCATTTTTCCGCGTCCTTTCCTTGGAAGCCCTGGTGGGTGTC
Organism: Armatimonadota bacterium; assembly: GCA_031363565.1. Taxonomy (GTDB): domain Bacteria; phylum Armatimonadota; class Armatimonadia; order Armatimonadales; family Capsulimonadaceae; genus JANXMY01. The sequence goes on from JANLUQ010000366.1 coordinate 3,232, forward strand.
AAGCTGAACGTCTTCCACACGAAAGACCAGATGCACCTGCGCGATATGCTTGATGTTGATCTGATTGACGAGACTTGGAAGTCCCGCTACCCGCCGGAGTTGGCCGAGCGCTTGCAACTGCTGATTGACACGCCGGAAGGCTGAATTTGACTGGAGCCTGACGTGACGCTGTAGGCGCAAAGAAAGCACCGGCACTGGAAGTGCCGGCCTAATCCTGCATTGAGAGCCGCTCCGCGACTATGCATCGGAACGTAAGGGCGCGATGAATCGCGCCCTTCTCTTCTTTTCTCTTGTCCTTCTTCTCCTGCCCTTCTTCTCTTGCGGCTTCTAATCCTTCGCCCAGAACATTGCGCCCGGCTGCTCCACGATGACCGACGCTGTCAGGGTTTCCATCGCCTTTTTCAGCCCCTCGGTCGTGGACATCAGGCTGTCCTCATGCTCGATGGAGAGTACGTCATCGTAGCCGATCATCCGCAGGTTGGAAACGAAGTCACGCCACCAGGTCAAGGTATGGCCATAGCCGACCGCCCGGAAAGACCAGGACCGGTGCAGGACATCAGCATACGACTTGGTGTCCAGGGTCCCATTGATGCTGGTGTTGTAAGGGTCAACGCGCGTGTCCTTGGCGTGGACATGGAAGACCGCGCCGGCCTCGCCCAGCATTCGGACGGCGGCGATGGGGTCAATGCCCTGCCACCAGAAATGGGATGGGTCGAAGTTCGCGCCGATCTGGGCGCCCGCTGCATCGCGCAGTTTGAGGATGGTTTCGGGGTTGTAGACCAAAAAGCCGGGGTGCGCCTCAATGGCGAACTTGACGTTGTGCTCTTTCAAAAACCGGTTCTGCTTCTTCCAGTAGGGGATGGCGACCTTCTTCCACTGGTAATCTAGAATTTCCCGGAACTCGTCTGGCCAGGCGCATGTCACCCAGTTCGGGTTCTTCGCACGGGGGCCGTCGCCGGGGCAGCCCGAGAAGCCGTTTACGACGGAGAGGTCCAGCTTCTCAGCCAGCCGGACAGCGTTTTCGAATGCCTTGTGGTGGTCTTCGGCGATGGCCTTGTCGGGATGTAATGCGTTGCCGTGGACTGAAAGCGAGTCCAGGGTCAGGCCCCGGCTCTCAATCATCTTCCGCAGCTTCTTGCGCGCGCCCTCGTCTTTGATGAGTGTCTCGATGCCGCCCGCATCGTCTAAATGCCGACTGCCGGGGTAGGCGCCTGCGCCTAGCTCGACGGCCTGGATGCCGTTCGCGGCGATGATGTCCAGCGCCTCTTCGATAGGCTTGTCGTGAAACAGCGCCGTGAATATTCCGATCTTCATTGGAAAAAGTGTCCTCCTCGAATGGATGTCACTCTTTTCCACGCCCGTCGCGCAAAGTCCTTCCCGCTGAGGAAAATTGAGGCGTCATCGCCCCCGCCTCAGGTACGCCTCTGCCGCCGCCCGGTACTCCCAAAGCTCGTCCTGCTTCAGCCCGCGCCAGCCTTCACGCGTCCGGGTCAGGGCCTCTACGAGCGAGTCGAACAGCGACTCCAGGCCCTGCGGCGTTTTGGTGATCCGCGTTGCCCCAATGTTCTCTTCCAGCTGTCCTGCTGTCTGCATGGAGACCAAGACGCCGTCTACGTTCGGCTGTGCCAGCACCCAGTAAAGATGCGCCTGCGCGGCGGTGAAGCCGTAGAAATTCTTGGTCAGGTTACGGAACCGCCAGGTGTTGGGGAAGCGGACAAACGGGACGTCCCCAAGCCACGAGAACGACTGTGCTGCCAGCGCCGTCACCCCCCGTACGCGGCAGGCTGGGAACAGATGCGCCCCCGCGGCCTGGTCGAAATAGTTGAACCGCGCCAGCACCATATCGGCAGGCAGAAAGCCGCCTTCGATTGCCTCAGCCAGCGCGTCATAAGCGCCGTAACAGGTCGCGCCAGTGTATCGAATCGTCCCCGCTTCCCGCGCCTCATCCAGCGCTCGCCGCGCCCCGGCCAGACGGGTGGGCGTGTGGACTTCGGGGCGGAAGTCATACAGTAGAAAGACATCTATCCTGTCTACGCCGAGCAGTTCCCGCTTGCGGGCGATTGCACCCCGAACGGCCTGCGCCGCCCCATCTTCCGTATCAGGGCAGCGGTCCAGTGCATCGCCGTCTGTGGTGCTGACCATCACCTGTTCCCGGATACCGAGGCTTTGGAGGGACACACCTAGAGACGCCGCCTCGCGCTCGTAAGCGGCGTGGAAGAAAGTGATGCCCGCCTCCAGGGCGGCCTGAACGGTCGCTGCCCGCTCGTCAGGCGTCGCAAGATAGATGTCGCTGTCCGGCGACGCGCTCCCCGGCTCACGCCGGAAGGGCCGCTCGCCGTAGGCGAGACGGGTGGGAGAGAGAGTAAGCATATGATCCTATCCCCGGCGCGAGCGCCGACCCTTCACTCGGAGGGAAGGGTGTGTCAGAGGGGGTGAGACTTGTTTATTGTGAGCCTGCCGTGACCGGAAGGCCCTTGGATGAGATGGTCATACCCTGATGAGATGGTTGAAGTGAACCTCTCCACCACACCCCCTTCCCTCCGAGGGGAGGGTCGCGACTTGTCGCGGGGAGAGGATCAGACGCGGTATCCATGACTTCAACCTCCATGCTACAGCCGAACACATCATAGGACAAGGACGTGGCAGATAAGGGTGTCTGGAGTGTCTCTCTATGTGTTCCTCATGTGTGTCACCACCCTCCTGGACACATTCGGCGACACTCGCTTGACAAACAAAGGTGGATAAGCTAGAATAGCAGACACACATGGCTAAATCCGCATATGACATTGCCCCGGACGCTACCTTTATCGAGGCGGCCCACACATCACTTAAGCAGCAGCTCCACGAGATGCTGTCCAATCTCGACGGGACGCGCGCGGGAGACGATATCGAGGCCCTGCACGATATGCGGGTCGCCTCTCGCCGCCTCCGCGCGGCCCTGTCCGTATTCGCGGCGGCGTTCCCACCCACGCCGTTCGCCGTCACCGAGAAGGAAGTGGCGAAGACGACGGATGCCCTCGGAGCCGTCCGCGACTCGGATGTCCAGATCGAGTTCATGGAGTCCGTGATCGAGGCCGCCCCCGAGAGCGAGAAAGTCGGTCTGCGCGCTTTCACCGAGCACCTGCAGAAAGAGCGAGACCGTGAGCGGGTCCTACTTGTCAAGGAGCTGAACCGACTGGAAAAGAGCCATTTCGTGCGGGACTTCCACAAGCTGCTTGGGACGGAGAACAACGCACATGGCTAAAGCCCTTCCCCTTTATGCCGTCAACCCGCGTGAGTCGCTGCGCTCCAACGCGCCACTGATGCTGCACACGCGCCTGGAAGAGCTGTACCAGTTCGCCCCCTATATCAGCGACTCGGCGCGGGTGGCAGAGCTGCACAACATGCGAATCGCCGCCAAGCGCCTTCGCTATACCATGGAGATCTTTCAGCCCTGCTTCCCTGGCAAAGATTTCACCAAGCTTTATGACCAGGTCAAGTCTGTGCAGGAGCAGATCGGCGAGATCCATGACCGGGATGTGCGCGGGCCGCTCCTGCAATCCTTTCTGGAAGCCCGCGTCGGCGACCGACCCGAAATCAAGACCGGTCTGGAGCGGCTGATCCAGAGCCAGCAGGCCGAGCGTGCGAAGACCTACCGGGTATTTATCGGCTACTGGAACAAGCTGCAAAAGCAGGGCTTCAAACGCCAGTTTTTGCAAGTGCTGGTCCAGGCCGAGCCGGAGCCGACTGAGACATCGGCGGATGAGGAGATTGTACCCACCCCATGAGCAAAACTCTAGCCCCTACGCCCAAGAGCGACACGGCGAAGTCGGAACTGCCGGAGATTCCTTATCTTGGCGAGACCCGAAGGCAGGCATTGGCCCAGGCCGGGATGCGGACTCTGGATGACTTGCGGGCCGCAAGCGTCGAGCAGATCGGCGGCGTCAAAGGCGTCGGCATGGTCAATGCCGCCCGCGTCAAGGAATGGCTGGTGGTGCAGGCCGAGATGCCCGCCGCCGCGATTTCCACCCCAATCCCCCAAATAGACGGTTCCGCTTCGGCCCTGGCGATCGCCAACCAGGACGTGCAGGACGTGTTCCAGAAGCTCGGCAGTGCCTCCGACAAGCTGAAAAAGACGATCTCGGCCAAGACGCGCGACAAGGCGCTGGACCGGCAGCTCGATAAGCTGGATACGGTCGCCTCGGAACTGGCGGAAGGCCCGGACACGCTTTCGATGAAGCAGGTACAGGAGGCGGTGCGAACGCTTGACAAGATCGCTGCACTGCTCGAAGCCGCCGCTGCGGCGGAGAAGCTGACGCCCAAAAAGCAGGCCGTGCTGGTCGAGGAGCTGCGCGCCCGGCGCAAGCGCCTCCAAAAGACTTTGGGCGAGTAGCAGGGGTGCAGTACGGCGTCTTCAGCGATGTTCACGGCAACCTTGGGGCACTTGAAGCCATCTGGCCCGCTCTGGACACAGCCTGTCTAACGGATCGGCCTGTCTTCAATGCCGGCGATGTGGTCGGCTACGGCGACTCGCCCGAAGCCTGCGTCCGGTTCCTGCGCGCCCGTCCAACCATCGTCACCGTGCGCGGCAACTACGATAAGAGCGTCGCTGCATTCCCCGAGCGCGAGGCCGAGTACCGCAAGAAGTGGGGCAAATTGCGCCCTGAAAAGTACGCGGCTATCCAGCGCGACAGCAAGGCGATCACGGATGAGACCCGGCAGTGGCTCGCCGCTCTGCCCGGTGAAGTCGAGATGGCTTTAGACGGCGTCGCCGTTCTGATGACGCACTATGCGCCCGGCTCCAAAGAGGGCCTGGGCAGCTGGACGCCCGACGCCCGCCTAGCCGAGCTGGCCGAAACGACGGATGCTAAGATCGTCGTCTGCGGCCACACCCATACGCCCTTTGTCCGCGCTGTCGGCGGTGTCCTCTGGGTCAACCCCGGCAGCCTGGGCCGCTCCTACGACGGCCGTTTCCGCTACGCCGTCCTGACGCTCCTCCCCGGACAGCCGCCGACTGCCCAACTCAAACAGCTAGGATGAAGACCATGCGCCTCGCCGCCATTGATATCGGGACAAACTCCACCAAGATGACCGTCGCCGATGTCTCGGACGCTGGCGCGCTCACCGTCGTCTCGGAACAGTCGGACGTGACCCGTCTAGGCGAGGGCGTGGACGCCTCCAAGCGGCTGGGCGATGTGCCCATGTCGCGCACGCTGGACGCCATCGCCCGCTTCGCCGACGATGCCCGGCGGCAGGGCGCGCAGACCGTCCTGGGCGCGGGGACCAGTGCCCTGCGGGACGCCGCCAACGGCGCAGACTTCATCGCGCAGGCCAAGGCGCGCGCCGGTGTAGACATCCAGATCATCAGCGGCGACCGTGAGGCGCAGCTTGCCTACGCCGCCGTCCGTTCCGACACCACCTTGAACATCCCCGCCGAGGCCTTCCTGCTCGTCTTCGACATCGGCGGCGGCAGCACAGAACTCATCCTGGGCGATGCCGCCGGGGTGGGGCGGCACAAAAGCCTGGACATTGGGGCCGTCCGCCTGACCGAGCGCTTCCTGCACTCCGACCCGCCGACGGTCTATGAACTGGACCAGGCCGCCCAGTACGCCCGCGCCGCCTTCGATACGTTCCCCACGCCGGACACGCCCCCACTTGTCGCCGGCATCGGTGGAACCGCCGTCAACATCGCCGCCGTCACGTTGGGACAGGCCAAACCCGAGCCTGACGCCCTGCACGGCGTAACGCTCGCCCATTCCGATGTCGCCGCCGCCCTCGATCGCTTCGCCCATCTCCCTCTCGCCCAGCGCCGCGAGATCCCCGGCCTTGAACCCAAACGCGCCGACGTCATCGTTGCCGGCGCGCTCATCCTCGACTGCCTCCTGACCTACTTCCACGCCGACCGCTTCACCCTCAGCGCCCGCGGCCTCCGCTACGGCCTCCTGGCAGATTATGCGAAAGCGCATCCGTGATGCTCCTGTCGCGTCAGACGCACACGCGCTCTATTTGCAGGATCAATTGGTGGCTCGTAGCGCGGTTGAGTCTCCCGCTCACTGTCCTCTTTTGGGCAGTTACTTTGCTGCTTTTCTACCGCTGGGTTCTGTTTCAGCAGACTGGGCGACACCGGGCAAGTTTGCTCTGGGCGACACAATTCTTGCTCAAGCACGGCTGGCACGATCTGCTCAAACTCGCCGCCGCCGAGCTAGCCTGGTCGGTGGGTTTATCTCTGGGGATGGCTTCGTCATGGAACTCCTGGGTGGCGGCCCGCAAGAGGCTAGAGGCGGTTTTCGCCGCGCCTGAGCTTGACATCAAGAGCGGCGTCTGGCCCCCGCCGCCGAATGTACCTGAGTAGCAGTAGGTTTGAAGTTGAGGGATGTCATGCGGCTTGCGGTTACTTTGGACAAACTAGAAAGAGGATTTACCAACTTCTCCGACCTCCAGCCTAACCGACGGTTCGGCCGGCGCAGTCGGCTCATGTTCCCGTCTAGCCAAACTCTGCCCACCGATACTATAGACATGAAAGCCGTGCTACGTCGCGCCTTCATCTGTCTTCTGTTGGTTGCCGCCTTATACGCGGGCATCATTTTTCTCTTTGTAACTGCCATAGCAGTCACCACTCTGTTCCTCTTCTTGCATCGCATTCACCATCTCCACTGGCGTTTGCTGAAACTGATATACAAATTCGCTTTTCACGTCTTCTTCAACCACGACCCGCCAATGCAATACGTTTTCGCCATTCTTGTATTCGGCGTACTTGGTCTTGTCTGGCTGATCCTTTTGCGGTGGGCCTGGAACCGCCGCGCGGATCGCTTGAACCGCGAAGGAGTTCCATCGGAGGCCGCTCCTCTTGTCGTGTCCGGCGTCTGGCCTCCGCCGCCGAACGTACCTGAAGCCCGCACGAAAGTATAGCCATGCTTGGAATGCCCTCCTGGTTCGGAATCGTCCTCATCATCGTCATGGTCATCGGCGAGTTCGCCTGCTGCGCCCTGCCCGCCCTTCTGTGGGCGCTCATCGGGAAGCAGAACCTCGTCGAAGCGTTCGCGTGGCGGCGGGCGGACTGGCGGGAGTATGTTGGGGCGGTGCTGCTGGGACTGGGCTTCCTCCCGTGGGTGCAGACCTTGATCGTGCTCCAGAACCATGTCTGGCCCCGGAGCATGGCGGGGCAGGCATCGAACACTGCCCTCCTACTGCCTTTGCTTCAGCACTATCCTATCGTGATGATGCTGGCCCTGCCGGTTTCGGCGGCGTTCAGCGAGGAGCTGTTTTTCCGGGGTACACTCCAGCGCGCCCTCCTCAAGCGGATGCCGGTCTGGGCCGCCGTCGGGGTGGCGTCCTTGATCTTCGCCGCCGTCCATTTCGACTGGCAGGGGTTCGTGGTACGAACGATGCTCGGCGTCCTACTGGCGGTCATGGTGCTGCGCGGGCGTTCTATTTTTCCGGCCATGGCTCTGCACTTCGTCTACGATGCCGCCGCGCTGGGCAGTGCGGCCTGGGACGTGCATTCCAAAGGCGTGACCGCCACCTTGCGCGTGGCAGGCCAGGCGAACATGGGAGTCAGCCTGCATGAGCTGGTCATCAGCACCGCTGTCGGGACACTGCTGCTGGCGGTGGGCTGGGGCCTGTGCTGGAGTGCATGGCGGTGGAAGCGCGCAGAACTGGCTTTGGAAGAGGGGATGGCGGAGCCGGGGACGGTCTGGCCGCCCGCGCCGGAAGGGCCGGAAGAAGCGGCGGCCTTGTGATGCCTGTGATGGCGGAACACTTCTTCAACTGGCAGAGCGACATGGACTGGGCTTGGGGGCCATTTCTGCCCCTGCGTCCGCCGCGTGCGACGGTAATGCGGCCCTGGGTCTGGGTGCGGCTGTTTCTAGTATTCAGTGCCCTCGGCCTCCTGCTGCTGGCGCTGGTCATCTCCCTCTGCGTGATGCTGCCCCGGCTGGCGGCAGCGGGACATCATCCCCTGCCGCCGCTCGCCTCCGAAACACTGTCCACGCTGCAAGCGATGGGGGCAGACCCCGGTACGCGCGTGCTGCTGATTGGCCTTGCTCTGAGCCTGCCGTTGCTGTTCTTCACCTTCTGCCTGCCCTATCACTGGGCCTGGAACCGTCGCGCGGCGCGGCTGCGGGAGCGGGGGGAAACAGGGCCAGCGGCGGCTGAGGTGCGGGCGGGAGTCTGGCCGCCGCCACCTGCATCGTAGGGGCGCCGCTTGCCGCACCCCCACCCCCCGTCGCTTCGCGCCGACCCCTCCCCCGCAAACGGAAGAGAGGGGGGGAGCGCCTGGAGGGCGCGGCAAGCAGCGCCCCTACCCGATGCGCGTCCCCTCCGGCAGCCCCTCGTTCCCCCACAGTGGCCCGCCGCCCAATTCACGCCGCCAGCTATCGCGCCATTTGTGCATCTCGACGGCCCCAATCGGCGGCATCGGCTGACGCTTCTCGCGCGGCAGGAGCGGCGCGAAGGGGATATGTGGTTCGGTCTGATACCAGTAGGCGACAGTGGCGAGGTCGAGCGTCAGGCTGTTAGCGTGGCCATGCTCGATCGAGGCGCGCAGGGACTTCTGGAAGTGGATTGGGTCCTCCAGATGGAACCGGTAGCAGTGCGTCCGGCCCAGCCAGCCCGTCTCGCCGTTGACGCGGGCGTAGCCGAAGTAGGGGTGAGCGTAGATCTCCTTGGGGCACCAGGACGAGTTGAAATAGTCCTCGGTCCCCGTACCGTGCAGCGAGCCAGGCCATGGTTCGCCGTCAATGAGGAACATGTCGTCGCCCTCGCCGTACCAGAGCGGGGTGGGGGAGTCCACAAAGTAATTGACGCCGACATAGTGTCCAGTGCCCTCAGCGTGGATGAAGACGTGGTTTCGCTCGTCTGAGGGGTTCTTCGGCTGGACGCCTAACGTCTCCCACTCGTTCTCCCGGTCGCCCTGGCCCGCCTCGGGGGCGGGCATCTGTCGGTTCCACCAGGCGTGGAACCGGCCCATTTCGGCTCCAATGCCGCCCGGATGCTCCTCGTAATCCACATAGTAGTAGAACGATCCGATCGGGCTGTCCGACTGGTTCTCAATCTCTATTCTGGCCCCATCCCCGAACGGCATGGGGAAGTAGGAGTTGAGGGCATTGCCGCCGACCGGCGCGGCGGCGAGGGGAAGGGCGGCATACAGATACTTCTCGCCCCAGCCCTGCCCGAAGAAGTCGCCGATGGGCGCTTCGACCGAGGGCGTTGCCTCGCCGTCCCAGAACATGCGGAGGACGGCGTTGCGGCGAATCATCGGGTCGTCACAGGCGATGGTGATCCAGATGTGCTTGATTATGCCCGCGCCCAACATCTCCGCCAGCGCCTTCGTTTCGCCCGCCTCGATGCGGACAAAATCGGCGTTGCCGCCGGAGCGGTCATACGACGAGATACGTTTGGTTCGGATGCCGGGGCGAATAAGGGCGAGGTCGCCGAGAGGGCTAGACATGGCGCTGTCTCCTGTGAAGGTCAAAAGATGGCGCTATGATACCCTATAACCGTAGGGGCGCCGCTCGCCGCGCCCTCCTGCTTCCCTCGCATCGCTTGGCTTGACTATTCACCGAGGATATGCCATCATGTAATCTACTGCAAATTAAATGAATGAGGCCTATCATGCTGGACACACGCGAGATCTATTCCCTGAGCGACTTCGTGCGGAACCCGAAAGCGCACGTCGCGCGGCTAAAAGAAACCCGGACGCCGGAAGTGCTGACTGTCAACGGGCGAGCCGAGGTCGTGCTGCTGGACACGGAGACCTATGAGGACTTGATGGAGCAGATACGCAGCGCCGAGGAGATTGCCTACGTTCGCGCCGTTATCCGAGAAGCCAAGTGTGCCGGGCCGCGCGAGGAGATTTCTGATGCCGAAATGGAGCGCAGACTAGCAGTTATGAAAGAGCTTGTAGAAGAAACAGAGCGGCTCGGTTTATACCGATGATCGCTCTTGCCGTCCTAGACGCCTGCGTTCTTTATCCGCCTTCTCTGCGTGACCTGCTTATGCACCTTGCCGTCGCCGGAGCCTACATGCCGCGCTGGACGGAAGAAATCCACGCAGAATGGATACGCAATGTGCTGGCAGATAACCCCGACGTGACGCCCACCCAACTGAAGCGCACCCGCCGCCTGATGAACCAGACACTTCCTGATTCCATCGTCTCCGGCTACGAAGCGCGCATTCCCGCCCTCAACCTCCCGGACGCGAACGACCGTCATGTGTTGGCCGCCGCGATAGAGGCACAAGCACCGCTCATCGTCACCTTCAACCTTTCGGACTTTCCCACTGCGGTCCTGCGGACCTATGGCGTTCGGGCGGTCCACCCAGACAGATTCCTTTCGGGCCTTTCTGATGATGATCGTGCCTTGTTCCTACAGGTCGTGCAATCCCACCGCGCCTCCCTGCATAACCCGCCGAAGGATGCGGCAGGCTATGTTCAGACGCTCAGGATAAACGGCCTCAAAGAGCTTGCCTTACGCCTGGAAGCCGATCTGAGCCGAATCTAGGTTGTGGCCCCTCAGTTGTGGCCATACTTGCGGGGCGGGAGACAAGCAAAGGGTCGGTGGTGAATCATGGCAGGGGGGCCTTTAGGAAGGCTAGGGTTCGCTCCCATGCTAATTTTGCTGCTGTCGGGTTGAATGCTTCCAGTCGGTCAGGTTCAAAGAACCAGTGCCCAGTGTTGCTGTAATGATGGAACATCGCAGAGCGGCCAGCTTTCTGTAGGGATTCCTCCAGCGCCCTGACATCAGATAGCGGCTCATATTCATCCGCCTCTGCGAAGTGACCGAGATAGGCTGCTCTGGATCGGCTGAAGTCTCCGGCCCCAGTTCCGTAGAAGAGCACCACGGAACGAACGCGCTCCGGGTCGGTGACTGAGAGGTCTAGCGCATAATTGGCCCCAAGCGAAAAGCCAATAACGGCAAGTCCGCGATCTGTTTGGGTGGCATGTTGGCTGAGGAACGTGACGGCGTCGGCAAGGTCAGCCATAGCCTGGTCGCTGTCAAGTTTGCTACAGAGAGTTTTAGCGTCGGCGATGGTGTCTGCGACCTTGCCGTGATAGAGGTCTGGGGCAAAGGCGATAAAACCGCTCTCGGTTAGCCGCTCGCAGACGCTCCTCATTGTGTCGTTCAGCCCCCACCATGGGTGCAGTACCAGCACACCGGCCCCACTGTTGCTGGACGGAAGGGCAAGAAAACCGTCGGGCTGAGAATGAATCACTTTGTACTCCTTCAACTGGCGCAGGCAATGGCTTTACAGCCAACTACTATTCAGCCGCACTATTGCGGCACAATATGCTGTGACAGCGACTTTGAGAGTACCCCTACTTCTTCGCCCCCGCCGGCAGCAGCTTCTTCAGGCGGCTGAGTTCATCGCGAAGCTCGGCGGCGCGCTCGAACTCTAAAGACCGCGCGGCCTGCTTCATCTCCTTCTCGATATCGGCGAGGGCGGACATGAGCTGGTCCAAGGGCAAAGTCTCCGGGTTGCGGTTGCGCGAGATGTTATAGTACGACTTCTGCTCGGCGATCTTCTTGGACTCAATGACCTCGCGGACGGCCTTGTTGACCGTGTACGGAGTGATGCTGTGCTCGGTATTGTAGGCCACCTGGATTTCGCGGCGGCGGTCGGTCTCGCCCATCGCCCGCTCCATCGAGCCGGTGATGCGGTCGGCGTACATGATGACCTGGCCGCCGACATTGCGCGCGGCCCGGCCGATGGTCTGGATGAGGGATGTTTCCGAGCGCAGGAAACCTTCCTTGTCGGCATCTAAAATGGCGACGAGTGAGACTTCCGGCAGGTCCAGGCCCTCGCGCAAAAGGTTGATGCCGATGATGACGTCGTAGATGCCCAGCCGCAGGTCGCGCAGGATCTCCGTCCGCTCCAAAGTGTGGATGTCCGAGTGTAAATAGTTGACCTTGATGTTCAGGTCTAACAAATACTCGGTCAGGTCCTCGGACATCTTCTTGGTCAAGGTCGTCACCAGGACGCGCTCGCCCCGGCTGGTCCGCTCGCGGATCTCGTTCAGCAGGTCGTCCACCTGTCCGCGCGTGGGCTTGATGATGATCTCGGGGTCAATCAGGCCGGTCGGGCGGATGATCTGCTGGACGATCTGCTCCGAGTGTTCGCGCTCAAAGGCGGCGGGCGTGGCCGAGACGAAGACGCACTGGCTGACACGCTCCTGGAACTCCTCGAACTTCAAGGGCCGGTTGTCGCCCGCCGAGGGCAGGCGGAAGCCGTACTCGATGAGCGTGTCTTTGCGCGCCTTGTCGCCGTTATACATAGCCCGAAGCTGGGGCAAAGTCTGGTGGGACTCGTCAATGACCACCAGATAGTCGTCTGGGAAATAGTCCAGCAGCGTGCTGGGAGCGGTGCCGGGCTCGCGCCCGTCGAACCAGCGCGAGTAGTTCTCGATGCCGTTGCAGTAGCCGACCTCGCGGATCATCTCCAGGTCGAAGCGCGTCCGTTGCTCGATGCGCTGGGCTTCGAGCAGCTTGCCCTGCTGCTTGAAGAGGGCGATGCGCTGGTGCATCTCGTCCTCGATGCCGATGACCGCCTTCTCCTGCCGCTCCGGGCTGGAGACGAAGTGGGAGGCGGGGAAGACCGTGATCTCGTCCTTGCTGGCCTGCACCTCGCCGGTCAGCGGGTCCACGATCGTGATCCTCTCCACCTCGTCGCCGAAAAACTCCACCCGAATGACGATCTCCTCATCGGCCGGCTGGAGTTCCAGCACGTCCCCCCGGACGCGGAACGTTGAGCGGGTCAGGACGATGTCGTTGCGTGTGAACTGCATGTCTACTAGGCGGCGGAGCATGTCATCGCGGTCGTACTCCTTGCCACGCTCGAACTTCAGGATGATGCGCGCATACTCT
>JANLUQ010000440.1:0-10596 GCA_031363565.1 Armatimonadota bacterium
GTTGGGGGTACACTGTACCCCCAACTACCTCCACAAACAGCCTGTCATAGATTCGCTTGCATCGGGAAAGCACGTCATCTGTGAGAAGCCCCTGGCGATCAATGCTCAGGAAGGGGCGGAGATGGTGGCGGCGGCACGAGCGGCGGACCGGCAGCTCGCGGTCGGCCTCAATGTGCGATTCGGAGCTGGGGCACAGGCCGTCAAGCGGTTCGTTGATGATGGCAGGCTGGGCGAGATCTATTACGCCCGCGCCCACGCCTTGCGGCGGCGCGGCATCCCCGGCTGGGGCCTATTTACGCAGAAGGACAAGCAGGGTGGGGGACCGCTCATTGACATCGGCGTCCATATCCTCGACCTGACTCTGTGGCTGATGGGTCACCCCGAACCCGTCTCGGTGACGGGACAGACCTATGCCAAGTTCGGGACGCGCGAGGATGTTCTGGGCCTGATGGGCCAGTGGGACCCGAAGACCTTCACCGTGGAGGATTTCGCGGTGGGCTTCATCCGGTTCAGAAGCGGCGCGACATTGTCCTTGGAATCATCGTTCGCGGCCAATATCGCCGATAACCAGTTTCACACTACCCTGATGGGGACGGAGGGCGGCGCACTGCTTTATCCTTCCGATGATGCGCGGACGCGCTTGTTCCGCGAGGAGAGCGGCACTTTGACCGATACGACGCCCGTCTTCCTGCCCCGCGTCGGTACGCATGAGGCCGAGCTGCGCGCCTTCATCCAGGCTTTGGCCGACGACCTGCCCGTGCCCGTACCGGGCACGCAGGGCTTGTTGGTGACGCGCCTCCTGGACGCCCTCTACGAGTCCGCCGAGACGGGCCGCGAAGTCTTATTGTAGGGGCGCGATTTATCGCGTCCTCCTACTGCGTCCTCCCACTGCGCCTTCTTACCGCGCTCTAGCAGCCACGGAAATGACCCAATGAGCCAGCCTCTCCCACAGTCGGATGCCAAGTCGAGCGTCGAGTCGAATGCCAAGGCGCACTCTGCGCCCACCAACTCCGCGCACATTTCCCCGGTCGCCTCCGTCAAGTGGATTGCCGCCGTCACGCCGGTCGTGCTGATCGCTGCCTGCGCGGAGCTTGGCATTTCCATTTTAAACAATTCTGCCCTGCCGATCTACTTCACCAAAGGCCTGCACATCCCGACCGGCGTAATGGGGCTGATCTTGGTCTGGTTCTTCATCAGCGAGTCGCTGTTTAAGTCTCCGCTGGGCGTCCTCGCGGATCGTATTGGCCGCAAGCCGCTTATGCTGTGCGGCGCGGCAATCACCGTGTTTACGCCCATTCTGCTGATCGCTACGCATTATGACCCGGCGACGGTGACTTCGATCGCCGTGCTGGTGACATTCGGCTTCCTGCGGGCACTGGACGGTTTGGGCCAGGCAGCGCTGTGGCCGTCTATCTACGCTTATGTCGGCGATGTTGTGGAGGAGAAAAATCGTGGGGCGGCCATGGGTCTGCTCAATGTCGTTTACATGATTGGGACGGCGTTCGCCTTTCTGGCGGGCGGCTTCGCGGACGACTCGTTCGGCCCCTGGCTGACCAAGCAGGAGACGTTCGGAACGGCCCTGCACCGGGTTGGGCACCGAATACACCAATCAGGGAGCCACCTGACCGACCGACTGCACCACCATGCACACCTCGTCGCCCCGATTGGGCCTGCCCTCACCGTGGTGCCTCCCAACTACCAGCCGGAATATTACTTTCCATCGTTCTACCTTGCCAGCGTCCTGTTCGCCGTCGCTGTTATCGCCGCGATGGCCGTACGGGGCAAGGTCAGGCACCAGCCAGGTCAGACCGGGCCGGCTGGAGAAGAAAGCATCACCGGCGCGCAGTTCCTGAATGCCCTGCGAACGGTTCCGCAGTTCCTAGGGATCGCTTTCGTGACGTTTCTGGGTATCGGCTGCATCCTGCCCATCATGAAGCTGTTCGTATTGGCGCGGTTCCACATCTCGGAGACCGAATTCGGTGTGCTAGTCCTCCCGCCTGCTTTAGTAATCGCCGCCATCGCCTTCCCCGCCGGTCAGCTCGCCGACCGGTGGGGCACTACGCGGAGTGTGCGGCTTGGCTTCTCCCTCTGCGCGATTGGGCTGATCGCCATTCCCACACTTTACTTCCTGGGAGCCGGTAAGTACGAGTTCATCGCCGCCGCGACTATCATGGGCGTAGGCTTCGTTATCGCCTTCCCCGCATGGCTGGCACTGCTGACGGTGCTAGGCGGTGACCATCAACGTGGGACCATTTTCGCGGCCGTCAGCACAGCACAGGGGATCGGCGCTTTAATCGGGGTGCTGGTTGGGACGAAGCTGTACGATGCTGTTGCCCCTATCGCTCCTTTCGTCGCGGCCTCCGTCCTTGTTTCGATAGGCACGCTGCTGGCCCTGATCTTCGTCCGTGAGAATGCGCTGGCCCGGCAGAAACCGACATAAGTCGGAATGAAGGCAGATGCGCGTTCCGAGGTCCGATATTACGCCAAGATTAAATTTGAGATATTCGCAGTATTCATAAAAGAATCGTATTGCCAAAACTCTGGCGGTGTGTTATAATTAATCTGGCCCGGCGCGTTCTGGGCCGGATCACACCGGAGCGGTGGACGACTCGACCCGTCGCCGTCTCATCCCCACCATGTACTTCCGTGCTGCCCGCGCAGCACGTTTCTCGAACTAACTCGGACTAATAACGATTCGATGACACCTGTCGTTTGATAAGGTTCCGGTCTAGGCTTCTCCTACGAGATGCCGCGTCCGGCCCCGCGCACAACCAGGGAGGTTGTACCCCTTGAACGCATTACGCACTGTTTCCAAAGTCTCTGCCGACGCATCACGCGCCCTCCGCTCTTCACTGCTCCTCTGCCTGCTGGCTTTGCTGGTCGGTCTGACGCCCTCAATAGCGTCGGCGGCCCCTAGCTCGGGGCAGGGTGGCTTGGGTCAGGCGCTTGCCCTGATGGGGGCTTTACGCACCGCCCAGATTCGTGCTGCCGCGCCCAATGACGCTGCTGCCCTCGACGGGCTTCAGCGGACGCCGGACGGGAGGGTCCTGCTCGGACGCAGAATGCTCCGCCCCGGCGCGATCCGCGCGAACGCCACGACGGGCAGCGGCACCGTCCCCATCCCCGGTGCAGTGCAGACGTTCGATGTCAACAACCCCGCCCCTGCCTTTCAGCCGCTGGTCGGCTTCCTGAACCCGGATGGCAGCCTCGGCAACAATCCTGCGAACCCGCCGTACTTCCAGCGCGCCAACGCCTTGATCCCGACCAACCTGACGCCGATCTGGTCGGCAGATGAGACGTTCCTCGTCTTCTCCTCCAACCGCACCAATGACGGCAACGTCCAGTCAGACGGCCGCTTCCACCTGTGGGCGACCTCCGTCAATGGCGGCGAGGCGTACCAGATCACCACGAGCACGACCGGCAGCGGCGAATTCTTCCCTACTCTCTCGGCGAATGATGGCAAGTTGGCCTTCGTCTCCGATGCTCAGTCGCCGGGGACCAGGAACCTTTACGTCCTTAACCAGTTCTCCTACAGCATCCTGATCGGCCTGAACAACACTCAGCAGTTCGTGAACGTCTCACAGCCTGACCCTGCCCAGGGCGGCATCGTCTCGGTGACTTTGCGCGCCCCCGTCGGCCAGACGACCCCTCCCACCGAGGGGCAGAGCGCGGCACTGACCGGCTTTGACCAGGTGCAGCGCCCAATCTTCGCGCCGAATAACGACAGTGAGCTTGTGTTCTCCGCGCACAGCGTCAGCGGCACCAGCGCTGGGCACTACCACATTTACTTCCTGTTCACTACATCGGGCGGCTTCGATCCCAACAACGTTTCCTATCCCGGCAAGCTGACGGATGGCCCCGCCGACGACGCCGATCCGGCCTGGTCGAAGGACGGGCAGTTCATCGTGCTCGCCTCCACCGCCACCAGCGTGACTAATCAGCCCAATGGCCAAAACTCGTTCGGCCCTAACCCGCCGAATATCAACGGCACCCCGGTCATCCAGGACCCGAACCAGTCCCAGGCCATCACCCACACTCCCGATACCAATGGCCTGCGCTCCATCTTCCTGCTGGGCGGCGGCACGCGCGGACTGGGCTTCGGCGTCGTGCCAGCTAACCTGCAAGCGGCAGGCGGGCGCATCACGGCGGCAGGTACCGACAACTTTGGCCCGGCTTGGAGCTTCAACACCCGGAATCAGTTTACCAACCCCACGCCCGGCTTCGAGTACCTGGCCTTCGCGCGCGGCGGCAGCCCCGCCGGGCCGCACGACATCTACTACCTACAGGCCGCCCGCATCGTTGACCCTATCGGCGAGAGCCGCCGCTCGTCCGAAGTCGCGACCACGCCCGATCCGTTCCTGACGCCGCTCTATCTTATCAATGCCGGCGGCGGCGGGATCAACCGATATGCCGCCGACGAGTTCTTCACCGGGGGCACTGCGGAGACTCAGACGGGGCCGTTTGATACTACCGGGGACCGGATCGCCCCCCCCCAGATCTACAGCACCGACCGCTCGGCCGCGGACTTCAATTACGACATCCCGAACCTGACCCCCGGCGCGTCCTACACGGTGATTCTGCATTTCTTGGACCCCACCAGCACACAAGCCGGTCAGCGCCAGTTCAACTTCTTAATCAACGGGCAAGTGGGGCTGAACAACTTCGACATCTTCACCGCGTCGGGCGCCCAGAATAAGGCCGTGCTCATCCGTGGCAGCGTTCCCGTGAGCGCGGCGACATTCCGCGACGCCCAAGGGGATACGATCCGCGCCGGCCACATCTTCTTGAGGTTCACTACGGGCAACGCGGGGAACCCGATCGTCCAAGGGATCGACATTTATTCCTCGACCTCGAGTGGGGCTGGCACCCAGGCAAGCCCCAGCAGCGGCTTCGGCCTCTTGGTGCCGACCGGCGACTCGTCTGCGCCGGCCAACGTCACTGCGATTGGTGACGTCGTCAACGGCAATCCGCAGATCACGCTGACGGCAGATCAGCCGACCAACAGCAATAACCTGGGGCGCCCGGTCGCCTATAATGTCTTCCGCAGTGCGGGGGGGGCGACCTCGACGAACAATCCCAACAACAGCGGCGGCGGTGGCGAAGGCGCACTCGCTTATGCCTCCGGCCTCCTGCCGAACAACAACGGCGGCCTGACCTTTGTGGACACCAATGTCCAGACCGGCTCCGAGTATTTCTACCAAGTGACGGCAGTCTACCAGGAAGCCATCACGCCCGAAGGCGTGACCGAGTCGAACGGCTCACCCAACACGGTCGTCAAGCTGAATACGGACGACAACGCGGGCCAGACAAGCCAAGGCGGCAACTTCTATGACGACGTCTATCCTTCTTGGTCGCCCGGCCTCTCTATCTTCAGCATCACCTATGCGTCCAACCGCACGGTGACTTATAATAACCCGGTCAGCAGCTTCCCCACGGAGACGGCCGTGTCGGTCGGCCAGGGTGGCAGCGTCAAAACGTCCGACCCGAACCAGCCGATCTACACAGTCGGCGGTACCTACTCTGGCATCTTCGAGTCGCAGGTGCTCAACCTAGACCCGCCGACCCTGCTGCGCTTCAGCCCGAATGAGATCCTTCATGTGCAGTCGGGAAGCGCCACTAACCCCGTGACCGGATCGCCTACCAAGTTCCAGGGCCTGAATCCGGGGCGGGCGGTGACGATCACGGCGCGCCTGAGCGACCGTGAGGCGGGCATAGATAATACGGGCGCCTTCAACGGCGGGCCGACAGGCGCGCAGGTATACCTCCAGATCAAGAACCCGAACTCCAAGTACCAGGACGCACAGGCGCTGGAACACAAGGTCTTCGCTAAAGACCCCAACTTCAACGGTCAGGCTAACCAGACGACCTTGAACGACATCAACAGCGGGACGGCGAACACTTACCTTGGGCTGGGCTTCGACGCTTTTGAGGGAATCTTTAACGTCAACGCACCCGACAATCTGCCGAACCAGAAGTTCGGCTATCCGTCCTACGGTACGCCCGATCAGGGCGCTCCTGGCACCAACCATGTCTCAGGGCGCGGCGCACACGGCGGTCATTGGCTTCCGACGAGCCCCAATAACCCGGATAACACCTTCATCTATATCGGCCGTAACGGCGGCGGCATCAACCCGAACCATTACTTCGGGCTTATGACTCAGCCGAATCTGCCGGGCGGCGACCCGAACCGGTTTATCCCTCTGGGGCCGGAGTACGAGTGCCAGCTGGTCAATCCACTGTTTGCGACCAGCGGCCAGCCGAATGGGCCTGCCGACACGTCGCCGGCCGATTTCGTTAACCCCTACTATCTGGCCGGCGTGGACGACCAGGGTTCATTCAGCGGGCGGGGCACGGTGCGTCCCACGACCAACGGCACCAAGCCGAACGGCACCCTGGCCCCCGCCGAGTGGCTGCAAATGACCCGTGTCCCCGATGCCCAGCAAGACAACAAGGGCGGCGTACTATACACCGTCACTTTGACGACTCCCGCCTCCGCCAGTGACTTCTATCTTGATGTCATCGCCTACGATCAGGCCGTTTTCCCGAACATCCCACAGGGAACATCCATCTATGGCGGCGGCCAGGTTAACTGGCGTATCTACGACAACATCGGTGGCTTCAGCACACAGCAGAGTCTCCCCAACAACGACATCCTGGTCGTCAGTGACTACACGCTCGGCCAGAAGTTTGCCGCCACGACCTTCGCAGGCCGCAACAACAACTTGAACCTCGTGCCGAAGCTGTTCGGCACTGAGTCGTACCTGACCGATGTGGACGTCAGCATGCTGCCGGACAGCGTGTACGGCGGCTTTGCCATCGGAACCACTACGCTGGGGCCGCCCCCAACCTTGGCGCCGCCGTTCTTCTTCGTCCCCGGCGTCGTTCCCGGCTTCTTCGCCGGGATCCCGGTCCTCAACGGCCTGGGCGTCGGCTCCTTTGTTGATGGGGTCATTGATGACGGCGGCCGCCGGGACGGGAGTCCGGATGTGGGATCGCAGCGGTACGCGATCTGGCGCATCCTGTCTCGCGGCCCCGTCCCAGACGCGGTCCTCAACTCCTACCTGCCATCCAGCCAGGGACAGCCGGCCATCGCCGACACCTTAAGCCCAAACCCCGCCTACCGGAACATCGCGGCTGGGACCGTTCTGGACGCCCATCGCTGCATCATCTGGCTGTCTCCCTACACCGGGGACCTGCTGACCGACCCCGGCTCGCTGGACGACCCCGGCACGCCCGCCCAGAACGGCGCGACGGTCCGGCTCAGCACGCAGACCGTCCTGCGGAACTACGTCCTTGGCGACGGCACTCCCGCCCACCCCGGTGGTGGACGCCTGTTCATCACCGGTCAGGACATCGGCGCGACACTGACACTCGGCGGCTCGGTCGGCAATACTGCCGGCGGGTTCCTCCCGGACGTGCTGAACGCCACCCTGGCGACGCCCGGCGGCGGCACCAGGACGCTGACCGCGACGGCAAACCGGATCACCGGCAACCCGAACTACGACGGCTCGGCCCCGCCGCAGGCTTACCCGCAGCTCCTGGGCACGATGGAGGGCACTTACGTCACCGGCACCGATCCGTTCCGCCTGGTCCCCGGCGGGGGGCAGTACCCTTACCTGGACACGCTCATTCTGAGTGGCCTGGACCACAATGACGGTGCAATGGATCAGATCGACTCCCGAATCTTGGTGAACGGCGCCAGCGTTCAGGGGCAGATCGACACGATCAAGGCTGTCAACGGGGCGAATGTGGCGGCTAGCTATAGCAATGGGCAGAGCGCGCTCGTCTTCCATGACGACCCGCTGCGGACCGACGGATCGGCCAAGCCTGGGATGCCCAACGGCGGCGTCGGGAGCCGCGTCGTTTACGCCGCCTTCGGCCTGGAAGGGATGAGTGCCGACTACTACTCCTCCGACGCGCCTGATCCTAACATCGTCACGGTCAACATCTTCCCGGCGGTCATCCCGCACAACACGCGGCAGCAGACCTTGCACAACATCGTCTGCTACCTCCGCACGGGCAGCGTCAGCGGCGTCATCACGCAGACGGCCGGAACCGGGCAGGGAGCCGGTCAGGGCGTCTCGGGCGTCACCGTCTATCTGAAACCTGTAAGCGGCGTAGCACCGCCGACCCGCACGGCCTTCAGCGCCACCACTGCGGGCGATGGCCGGTTCACCATCAGCGGCGTGGAGCCGGGGACCTACACCTTGGTCGCTTACAAGGCGGGCTTCACGCGGGCTGTCTCAAACGCCGGGGTCGCCTTTACGGTAGAAGGTGATGTCAATGTCACCGGGGCGACACTCACCGTGTCGCCGCTGCCGCCGGGCCAGATCGCGGGCAATGTCAAGGACACCGCTGGAAACCCGATCGCCGGGGCCACCGCGACCTTCACATCGCAGGATAAGACGGTCGTCAAGACCGCCGTGACCCGCGATGGCTCTCAGCCTAACCAGCCGGCCGGCAGCTACTTCGCGGACAACGTCCCGGTGACCAACTACACGGCCACCGCGGACGGCCCGCTCAACGACCAGAGCAAGCCGGAGTATGTGAAAGCGCCCACGCCGGATGCGCCGTATGACACCGGCGTGATCGTCCAGGCGAATACGACGACGCAGCCAGTCAACTTCACGCTGAAGCCGATCCTGGCGACTATCTCGGGCCGTATCTTCGATACCACGGTGGGCGACACTGCGGCGGGCGGCGCCAATGCGGCAGGCGCGACGGTGACCCTGCTGGACAGCACCGGCAAAACGGTCCTCACAACTCTCGCCGCCGCCGACGGCACCTACACGCTGGCAAGCGTGCCGGCAGCCGCGACGCCGACCACCTATACCATCACGGCCACGAAGACCGGCTTCGGCATGGCCGGCCCGCCCGTTTCCGTGACTGTCCTGCTCGGCGATGTCATCACCGGCAAGGACATCGGCATCACTCCTCTGGCCTCGATCTCGGGCCGGATCTATGATAACACCATCGGTGACACCGATGCGGGCGGCAAGAGCGCGGGCGGTGCGACCGTCGCGCTCACCGATGCGGCCGGCAAGACCGTCGCCACAGTCTCGGCGAACCCGGTCGCGGCGAACGCCGCCAATGGCACCTACACCTTCACTGGCGTTCCGCCGGGGACTTACACGATCACGGCCACCAAGGTCGGGTTCGCGACGATCAATAACACGACCACCGCAACGGTCACGCTCGGCAGCGTGGTCACGGGCAAGGACATCGGGCTGACGCCCATCCAGTCCGGCTCGATCACGGGCACAGTCACGGATGCGGCTGGAGCCGGAGTCGCCGGCGCCTTAGTCACCTTCGTGTCCGCCGACGGCACCGCGACGCTGACCGCGACGGCAGACGGAAATGGCAATTACAGCCTGCCTATCGTCTTCCCAGGCACCTACAACGGCACGGCCACCGGGCCGCTCAACCCGAATGGGCGCCCGACGACCACGCAGGGGACCGTGACCGTCACGGTCGCCTCCGCCCCGGCCAAGACCACGGCCAACTTCAGCGTGGTCACCATCCCGCCGAGCGTCGCCGGCACGGTCACGGACAATGGCACCAGCAAGGGGCTGGCGAGCGTCCTCGTGACGATCACCGACACGGCCACAGGCACCGTCATTAAGACGGTCAAGACGGATGCGACCGGTGCCTACTCGACTGGGCCGCTGCCCGCAAGCGGCAAGCCCCTGAGCCAGTACACGATCACGATTACGGCCTCGCTCGTCGGCTATGCCACCTTGGCGCTGCCCTCGCAGAGCATCTACTACGGTGATGCCCTGACGAACCAGAACTTCGCGCTTGTCACGGCGGCGAAAGGCAGCGTCAGCGGCCAGGTGACGGATGTGAGCACCGGGGCTGGAGTTTCGGGCGCTGTCGTCACCTTCGTCTCCACGGACGGTACGACTACGCTCGGGCCGACCACTACGGACACGAACGGCAACTACTCGATCCCGCCGCCTTCCGGCAAGACCGACCCATCCGGGAACTATATCGGCAGCGTGACGCCGCCGAACAATGCCAATGGCAAGCCGGAGTTCACTGCGCCTCCGACGCAGGCGATCACCATCCCTGCCGATGTGGCTCAGACGGTCAACTTCGTGCTGACCGAGATCCTCGCCACTCTCTCGGGGACCGTCCTCGACAACCAGACCGGCCTGCCGATCAGTGGTGCGACCGTGACCCTCACGGACAGTACCGGCAAGACTGTGGGCGGCCCGGTGACCACGGGCGCGAATGGGACCTATGCGTTCGCCTCTATCCCGACGACCCAGCAGGCGGCGGCCTATGCGCTATCCGCCACCAGCCCGAGCGGCTACTTCTCCGCCTCGCAGACGGTTACACTCAGCCTAGGCGACAAGTTCGGCGATCCTGCCTCCGGGCAGGCTGCCGTGAACATCCGGTTGGATGAGAAGGGTATCATCACCGGCTTGGTCACA
This sequence comes from Armatimonadota bacterium, assembly GCA_031363565.1. GTDB lineage: Bacteria > Armatimonadota > Armatimonadia > Armatimonadales > Capsulimonadaceae > JANXMY01. Next base: position 10,437 of record JANLUQ010000440.1, read on the forward strand.
GACGGTATGACCGGACAGCCGCTGCCGAATGTGGCCCTGACGATCACGGACACCAAGACGAACGCGACCGTGGCGAAAACAACCACTACGCCTGGAACGACCGTCGGGCCGGATAGGAAGACATCGAACTACACGGCGACGTTCGTACTCGCGCCAGGCG
>JANLUQ010000463.1:0-13839 GCA_031363565.1 Armatimonadota bacterium
GATCGTGGAGATGTAGCTCAGCCTGGCAGCAGCGCCTGTTTGAAGAACAGGAGGCCGTTGGTTTGATTCCAACCATCTCCATCCCCAGGGAGGAAACGCGGAAGTAGCTCAATCGGCGGAGCGTAACGGTGCCACCATGAAGGGTGCGGGTTCAAGCCCCGCTTTCCGCTTCTCGAACGCTGATCACAAAGAAAGATGTCATGTCCGTTCATACGCAACGCTTCGTCCAGTGCTGGCTCCGGCGGCTGACGGAGAACGGGGTTTCCCGGGACGGCTGGGAGGTCACTGGGGCCGGTGTGCGGCAGCCCGTGGAGTATATCCGCGAGCGCAGCCAGGATTACAAGCTGATGTTACGCATGGGCTGTAACCGGGCTGTAAACGACCCGTCTGGGGGCGGGACTGCATAACATCAGTTACAAACACACGCGGCGGGCGTCAGACATCTGACGCCCAGATCATGCCCCTCTACCCCAACTGGCAGAGGGAACACGCTTAGAACGTGTACAGTCAGCGTTCGAATCGCTGGAGGGGCACCAATTGTGGCGAAGCCAAGCTGGTGAGGCGGCAGGCTCATACCCTGTGAATCGTGGGTTCGATTCCCACCGCCACGATCTTTCTCGTGATCCTCTTTCGTGATCCTCGATGATGTAGCGGCAGCATCACGCACTGTTGATGCGTTCGCCTTGGTTCGAATCCAGGTCGAAGAGTTTTCTGAAAATGCTCCCGTAGTTCAGCGGATAGAACGCGATCCTGCGACGGTCGAGGCCATAGGTTCAAATCCTATCGGGAGCGCCATTTTGTGTAGGCTTGCGCGCTGCCATCAGGGAAGGTCACGGACAGTTCGTGCCTCCAAAAACGAATACCAAGATTCGACGCCTGCCGCCTCCGAAGGGGGTGGGGGTCTCGGAGAGGTGCGCTGCCTGCACGGAAATAACACTACGCAATGAAGACGCCAGAGACACATTCCAGCGTCACCATTGACGGGTCGTATGGAGAGGGCGGCGGCCAGATCCTGCGGACCAGCCTATCGCTGTCGGCCCTGACGGGGCGACCCATCGAGATCGTGCGGATTCGTGCCGGTCGGCCCCGGCCCGGCCTCCAGCCCCAGCATCTTGCCTCAGTCAAGGCCGCGGCAGGCCTGTGCGCGGCACAACTGGAAGGCGCAGAAATCGGGTCGGTCCGCCTCCGGTTCGCCCCGCAGGCAGCGCCCGCACCCGGCGCTTACCACTTCGCTATCGGCACGGCGGGGGCGACGGCCCTCGTCCTGCAAACGGTCCTGCCGCCCCTGGCACTTGCCCCCGGTGCTTCCCGAGTCACCGTCACCGGCGGGACCCACGTCTCGCACGCGCCGACGGCGGACTATCTGGAGCGTGTTTATTTGCCGACATTGGCGCGGCATGGCCTGACCGCTTCCTTGTTGTCCCCGCGTGCCGGGTTCTTCCCCAAAGGGGGAGGGGAGGTGAGTGCAGAGATCGCGGGCGGGGCAGCGCCTCAGCCGGTCATGCTGACAGAGCGGGGCACGCTGCTCGCCCTGACGGCACTTATCGTGACATCGGGGCTGCCTCCGACTGTCGCCGAGAGGGGCATTGCGGCCGTGCGTCAGGAGTTGGCACGCCTGCCGGTCGAGATGTCTGTCGAGACGCGCGAAGCGCCCTCAGTAGGGCCGGGGGCAGCCGTACTATTGGTGGCTGAGTATGAGGGAGGTTTGGCGGGCTTCTCCGCTATCGGCGAGCGTGGCAAACGGATGGAGACCATGGCCGAGGAGGCTTGCCAGTCTTTTCGCGTATGGTGGGAGACGGGGGCGGCCTGCGAGGAGCATCTGGCGGACCAACTCGTTCTGCCGATGGCGCTGACGGTGGGTGAGAGCCGCTGGACAACGTCAAGGGTGACGGAACACCTGCGGACCGTGCTCTGGGTCGTCCCGCAGTTCCTGCCCGTCGAGGCTTCGCTGGCGGAGAACCCGGACGGCTCCGGCTTGGTCATTCTCCGGCCAGGACAGGCGCGGGGGCGCTGACTGCCCCCGCGCTTGTCTCAAGTCGTCTACTTCCAGTGCATCTCGGTGTCGCCGTGCAGCATGTGAAGGTAGTTGATCTGCCCATCGTGGTACATCATGTGCTGTGCGGCGAAGCTGGCCGCCCCCAGCAGCGTCATCGAGCCTAGAGGAGTCTGCACCGTCTCGCCCCAGCGGTCCGGGGCGACGCCGGCGATGGCCGCGTACAGCTTCTGTGTCCCCTTCTCCAACTCGGTCAGCGCCCCGGCGCGCGTCGTGACCGAGGCATAATACGCCGCCCGCTCATCTGGCGACGGGCTTGTCGCCGCGCCGGTCGCCACCAGGTCTGCCAGCAATCCGTTGACCGATCCGCACTCGGCCACCACCTTGATCGCCGGGCGGAGCGCCTCGTTCGGGCTGCCGCTCGCCTTGTCTTCGTCCAGCGCGTTCAAGTCGTTGACCAGGTTATCGTAGGCTGTCTTCGTCGTCGCGCGCAGGTGCGCGGCTAAATCCAGTTGTGCCATGCTTTGTGTCTCCTTTGATACTGCCACTATACCCTACGAGAAGCCGAGAACCGGGTGCGGCACATACGGCTCCTGAAGCGACTCGACTTCTTCCGGGGAGAGCGAGAGGGCCAGGGCGGCCACGGCGTCCTCCAGGTGATGCGCTTTGGTCGCGCCGACAATGGGCGCGGTGACGCCAGGCGCTTGCAGCAGCCAGGCCAGGGCGACTTGGGCGCGCGGGACATCGCGCGCCTCGGCGATCTGCCCGACTCGGTCAATGACTTTGTGGTCAGCCTCCTCGGTCCGGGCATAAAGCGTCTTCCCGAACTGATCCGTCCCCGCCCGCTCGGTTTGCTGCCGCTCCTCCCAGGGCCGGGCCAAATGGCCGCGCGCCAGGGGACTCCAAGGGATGACGCCGATGCCCTCCTCCCGGCACAGCCCCATCATCTCGCGCTCCTCCTCGCGGTAGAGCAGGTTGTAGTGGTTTTGCATGCTGACAAACCGCGTCCACCCGTGCCGGTCCGCCAGGTACAAAGCCTTGGCGAACTGCCAGGCGTACATGGAAGACGCGCCGATGTAGCGCGCCTTGCCGGACTTCACCACGTCATGCAGCGCTTCAAGCGTTTCCTCAATCGGGGTCTCGGGATCAAATCGGTGGATTTGGTAGAGGTCCACATAGTCGGTGCCGAGCCGCTGCAGGCTGTGATCAATCTCCGCTAGGATCGCCTTACGGGACAGCCCCGCCCCGTTGGAGTCGGGGCGCATCCGTCCATTTACCTTGGTGGCGATCACCATCTCCTCGCGCCGGGCGAAGTCGCGCAGGGCACGCCCCGTGATCTCCTCGCTGGTGCCGTCGGAGTAGACATTGGCGGTGTCGAAAAAGTTAATGCCGAGTTCCAGGGCGCGCTGGATAAATGGGCGGCTCGCGTCCTCGTCCAGCGACCAGGGGTGTGCGCCGCGCTCCGGCACGCCGTAGCTCATACAGCCGAGGCAGATGCGCGAAACCTTGAGGCCGGTCTTGCCGAGCTTCACATAGTCCATAGGGGGTTCTCCTTCAGTGCTTCCTCATACCCACAAATGCGCACAAGTATTGGAAATGCCAGGGGAGCAGCAGCGGCTCAGGGGAACAGCCGGAAATAATTAGGGTGGGGGAAAGTGGTAAGGGTGGGGGCGAGCCTCCAAAAGAAGCAGCATCAAGGCGGGGTGGCCCGGCAGGAACTCGCTCACCTGGTCCCAATCCTCAGCCGTGTAAAGTCCCTGAAGGCGGACGATCTCGGGATGCCCTGCCGGTCGTCTTGAAACTTCGATATCGCTGTGACGCACTATCAAGGGGTTTTCAGAATGCGTTTTCGCAAGTCTGTTATTAACGCGAACTTCCCCTGCACTCACGGCAGAATGCTCTGATGGCAGACTAATTTTGGGGCTGGCCATTGAGCTCACCCCTCCGCTACCTGCTCGTTCGCGAAACCCGCCCATTTACTTGCTTTTGGCTACAAAGTGAGGAAAGATGGACAGTACAAGATTCGAACTTGTGACCCCTTCGATGTCAACGAAGTGCGCTACCACTGCGCCAACTGTCCATTGCGTGGTAGTTCCCCAGGGCGGGGAACGGAGTGGATCAATCTTACCCTCTGTAAGGCGGGTTTGTCAACAGGGCGGGGTGTTTTTTAAAGCCCCGTCCGTTGTGGGTATAGTCAGCGCATGAAAAACAGAGTGTTCAATGGCGGCGACACGCAAGTGTCCGAGGTGGGGCTGGGCTGCTGGCAGTTCGGCGGCGATTGGGGCGAGGTCAGCGAGGACGAGGCCCTGGCGATCCTGCACGCCTCGGCGGAGCGGGGCGTGACGTTCTTTGATACGGCCGATGTCTATGGCGGGGGGCGCAGTGAGGATCTGATCGGCAAGTTCCTGGCCCAAGCGTCAGAACCGATCTTCGTGGCGACCAAGATAGGCCGTGCGGGTAACCCGGGCGGAGCCGCTAACTTCACGCGTGAGGCCGTCCGTGCCCATACGGAAGCTTCCCTGCGCCGCCTGGGGGTCGAGGCGCTGGACCTCACGCAGATTCACTGCCTCCCAGCGGAGGTATTGGAGCAGGGCGAGATCTTCGACTGGCTGCGCGAGTTGAAGCAGGAGGGGAAGATCAAGCGCTTCGGGGCCAGCGTCGAGTCCATGGCCGAGGCTGAGATCTGTCTGAAGCAGGACGGAGTGGCATCACTCCAGATCATCTTCAACATCTTTCGGCAAAAGCCGATTGACGCGCTATTCGACCGGGCGCGGGCGGCGCGGGTCGCCCTCATCGTCCGTCTGCCGCTCGCCAGCGGTCTGCTCTCCGGCAAATACAAGAGAGACACGCAGTTCGCGCCCTCCGACCACCGGACCTATAACCGGGACGGGCAGGCGTTCAATGTGGGGGAAACATTCGCCGGCCTGCCCTTCGAGACCGGCGTGGAACTTGCGGACGCCCTCAAACCGCTCGTGCCTGAGGGCATGACAATGGCGCAGATGGCACTACGCTGGTGTCTGGACTTCGAGGCGGTCACGGCGATCATCCCCGGCGCGAAGAACCCGCAGATGGCCGAGGCGAACGCCGCCGCCAGCGACCTGCCATCGCTGCCGGCATCGCTGCACCAGCAGCTGCGGGAGTTCTACGGCGCGCAGGTGGTGGAGAACATCCGGGGTCCCTACTGAGTGGGTAATACTGCCTCCGACCCGCCCCGAAGGCCGCCAGCAGCGGCTTGTACTTGGCGGGATCGTAACGCGCGGCGTCCACCAATGCGTGGATCTGCACCCCGTTATCTCACATGAAGGCATGCGGCAGCACGCCGGGCTTGTCCGGGGAGCGCCCATGATGACGCCTCGCCGCAATGTCATAGAAGTGCGTCTGGATATAATCCATCTGCGCCTCTGCCTTCTGCCGGTAGTCAGCGGAGGCAGGCGGCGCGAGGATGGCCCCAGCAGGGACAAGAGGGCGGCGGGCGGCTATACAAGAAGCGCTGATGTGTGACGGACTAAAGACGGACTAAAGTCGCCTGCTGCAAGTGTGGGTGTCAAGGGGACGCGAGAGCGTCCGCAGGTTTCTTCTGCCGCCTGAGCAGGTGCCCTTGCTGTGAGTGAATCTATTTGTTCTTGTTGACGTGTCTCAACGGCGGCATTACATCCGTCAAGCCGCCCGTTGGGAAGCCGAAAACTTGACAGGGTTTCGTCAGGGTGGTATACTGACGCGTTCTTACCCGCCGGGGAGCCGCCGGGTATAATGACTTTCAGAGACGCTTTTAACGCAGGGGGGTGGATTAGTTTGACGCAGATACAGGTGCGACCCAATGAATCGCTGGACAGCGCCCTGAAGCGCTTCAAGAAGCAGCTTCAGCAGACCGGCATTCTCAAGGAAGCGCGCGAGCACGAGCACTACGAGAAGCCGAGCGACAAGAAGCGCAAGGCGGAAGCCGCAGCGAAGCGGAAGCGCATTCGGAACGAAGAAAAAGAAAAGGCGTAACGAGCGCCTGGGGCGCGCGCTTCTATTTGTGCGGTGAACCGCACCGGAGCGCGCGCCTTTTCTTTCGCTTGAGTAAGACGCCTGAGAAGATCGCTTTTCTCTCCCACTGTGCCCTATGGCCAGAGAATTTTCATCACTGACTCCCTCACCTTATAACCCGTTCGGGCGCGTCCCGCGCCGCCGCAAGGCGCGCACTAAAGAGGGGCGCCGCGCCGAGGCCACTGCGTCCTGGCGTCTGACCCCCATTCGCGCCTGGCTGGCCGGTCGTGACTGGACGCGGATCACGCTGCTTGTCGCGACGGTCCTGGTCCTTTCGGCCCTGCTGTCACTGCACCTGCTGCCGGATAAGGTCTCGCTTCATGTCGGCGACCTAAGCGCCCAGGACATCCGGGCCATGCGGACGGTCCGCTACCTGGATGACGATGCCACAAACCGGCTCAAAGCCGAAGCTGCCGCGCGTGCCGAGCCGGTCTACACCTCCGTTCGTGCCGCCTCCGAGGCTGATGATACGATCAGTGAGGTATACCAGCGGCTGCGGCGCGATCAGACGTTAGGGCTCGACCCAGCCCGCGCCTCCCAGACCTTGCGCCGGGAAGTCGGGCTGACGATCCCCGCAGCCTCGCTCGCGCCTCTCCTCCGGACGGGTGCGGAGGCGTACCATCTCGACCAAGCCGAGCGGCTGACGCATCAGGCCGTCCACGATGCCCTCGACCGGGAGATCCGGGACGACTATCCGGGCGAGCTAGTCGAGGCGCGCGCTTTAGTCTCGGATCGGCTCAAGTCGTCTCTCCTCCCACGCACCTACCTCCCTGCCGCCGCCGCCGTCGTCCGTGCGGCGCTCCAGCCGAACCGCCTGCTAGACCGAAAGCGTACAGCGGGTGCGGCCCTGAGCGCGGAGCGGCTCGTCGCCCCGATCTACGGACAGGTCTTCGCCGGGGATACGGTCGTGCGCCGCGATCAGGTGGTGACGCCAGGAGTGATCGCGAGGCTGCGTGCCCTGGGCCTTCAAAATCCACGGCTGGACCTAAGCACCGTCGCCGGGGTGGCAGGCCTGGTTGCCTTCATGGTCGGCATCGTCTGCTTCTGGTTGTCGCGGGACTACCCGGCCATCTTCGGCTCGACTAAGACGTTGGTCCTGCTCAGTCTCCTCGTCACGCTGGGCGTGCTGGGCTTGCGGCTGGGGAGTGCGGTGCTGGGCGTTCGGCTGTCCACCTCGCAGTTCGGCTATGTCGGCATGGTCTGGGTGGCGGCGACTGGGATGCTGATCGCGGCCCTGATCAGGCCGCGTGTGGCCCTGCTGGTGACCGCCCTACTGGCGGCGCAGTCCGGCGTCATCCTGGGCGATGATCTACGTTTCTCGATCTTGACGCTGCTTTCGACCTGGGTGGCGATCTTCGCGGTCTCGGACATCCGCAGCCGCAATGATGTCTTGAAAGCGGGCGGGCTGCTCTGCGCGGCGAACGTCATCCTGACCCTGCTTATTGGCCAGCTGCAAGGCGACTCGCGGACGGACATCGGACAGTCGGTCGTCTGGGCCTTCTTCTCCGGCGTGCTCGCGGTCGCCCTGTTTGGGGTGAGCACTGCCCTGTTTGAGCGCTTGTTTGGGATTACGACGCACCTCGGCCTGCTGGAACTTTCCGACCCGAACCGGTCCCTGCTCCGGCGCTTCTGCGAAGTGGCGCCGGGCACCTACACCCACTCCATCCTCGTCGGCAACCTGGCCGTCGCCGCCGCCGAGGCGATCGGGGCGGACGCGCTGCTCTGCCGCGTTGGCGCGCTCTACCATGACTTGGGCAAGATGCAGCGCGCGCAGTTTTTCGTCGAGAACCAGGCCGGCGGGGACAACGCCCATGAGCGGCTGAACCCCTCCCTCTCGGCCCTTGTGGTCACGGCCCATGTTAAGGACGGCCTGGAGATCGCCGAGCGCGAAAAGCTGCCGCCGGTCGTCAAAGCATTCATCGTGGAGCACCACGGGACCAGTTTGATCCGCTATTTCTATCATCAGCAGTGCGCGGGCGACGATTGTGAGGCCGCTCCCGCCCTGGAACACCAGTTCCGCTATGGCGGTCCCAAGCCGCAGTCCCGCGAAACTGCCATCCTGATGCTCGCCGATAGCGTCGAGGCCGCCTCGCGGACCCTCGACAAGCCGACCCTGGGCCGTATCGAGGACCTGGTCACGAAGATCATAGACGCGCAGCTTGCCGATGGGCAGCTTGACGAGTGCGACATCACCCAAAAAGACTTGCGCGGCATCCAGGGCGCATTCGCGCGCCTGCTGTCTGGAATGCTGCACAGCCGCATTGATTATCCTGAACTGCTGCGGGACACGAACGCGAAGAAAGCCGGCGACTTGTCCGCCGTGACTCCCCATGCCTCTCCTGATCCATCGCCAAACGGACTGCTTTCCGTCGCTGAACGTGCCGGGGACGTTGAACGCCCCGCTGGCGGTTCTGTTGCAGCATGAGGGCGTGCGGGGCGACCCTGAAGTCAGCATCGTCTTGTGCGATGATGCCTTTATCCAGTCCCTGAACGCGCAGTACCGGGGCAAGGCCAGGCCGACCGACGTTCTCTCCTTCGCACAGGATGACCCGGATCTGCTCGGCGACATCGTGATCTCCCTGCCGACGGCGGCCCGGCAGGCCCAGGCGGCGGGCTGGACGCTGGAGAACGAGGTCGTCCTCCTCGGCATCCACGGCCTGCTACACCTGCTTGGCCACGATGATGAGACCGCTGAAGGTGCCTGGGAGATGCAGGCGCAGACGGAGGCCGTTCTGCGTGAGGCTGGAATCACAGTGCCGGAGGCGGGGATGCACCCGTTCTTCACGGAAGCCCCGTAGGGGCGCGATGCATCGCGCCATTTTTGCCGGGCGGAGTCTGACCGAACGCGGAGTTTACAAGGCGCGATGAATCGCGCCCCCACACGATTGAAATGCGCCAAGTACCACGACCGAAAAACCATCTGGACTCGTTCCGCTATGCCGTCGAAGGCATCGTCCACGCCTTCCGCACGCAGAAGCACATGCGCTTTCACTTCTTCACCGTCGTGCTCGTGCTGTCCATCGGCCTGCTGCTGCGGCTATCCCGCGTCGAGATGGCGATTTTGTTCATCGTCGTGTCGGGTGTTTTGGTGGCTGAGATGATAAATACGGCTATCGAGAGCGTCGTGGACATGATCACGCAGGCATACCATCCGCTGGCGAAGCTGGCCAAGGACATTGCGGCGGGGGCAGTTCTGATCGCCAGCATCACGGCGGCGATCGTCGGCGGCATCCTCTTTTTCGGCAGCAACCGGCTGGCGACATTGCACCTGCGGGTGGAGCACGACCCGCAGCCGATCACCGTGATCCTGACGGTCTGCGTGCTGGTCCTGATCATCGTGATGATCAGCAAGGTCCTGGGGGGGCGGGGGTCTATCCTGTCGGGAGGCATCGTCAGCGGCCACTCCGCGCTCTCGTTCTTTCTTGCCTCCACGCTGATCTATCGGGCGATGGACTATTTCACCGGCGTTCTGGCCCTGCTTCTAGCCTTCCTAGTGGCACAGAGCCGGGTCGAAGGGAAGATCCATACACTCCAGGAAGTGGTCATCGGCGGGCTCCTGGGCATCCTGTTCACGAGCGGCGTCTACTTCTTCCACATCTTTCCAGCGCATTGATACCCGGTGATTGTCTCCGATGAACTCCTCCCACAGTTACGTTCTGCTCGCCCTGCTGCTCCTGACCCTGCTCAATGGCTTCTTCACGCTGGCTGAGGTCGCCTTGAACACCGTCCGCAACGCCCGGCTTCAGGACCTGATCGAAGAAGGTGGGGCAGAGGCGGCGGCGGCGGGCAGCGCGCAGCAGCTCATGCGGCAGCCGACGCGCGTGGTGGCGACGGTGCAGGTCGGCATCACGCTGGCCTCGTTTACGGTCTCAGCCATCGCCGCCTCCACGCTGGCCCCGGACTGGGCTGCGGACCTGCCGCTGCGCGTCAAGGCACAAGGCATGGACCATCATCCGGTCCGCGCCATGATCGTGCTTCTGACCGGGCTGGCCGCCCTGGCGACCATCGTCGTCGGCGAGATCGTCCCCCGGTCGATCGCACTGCGCCGGCCTGATCAAGTCGCCCTGCTGATCGCCCGCCCCCTGCGCTTCTTCATGGTCCTGTTCGCCCCCCTCGCCGGGGTTGCGCTGCTGCTGTCTAACCTGCTGGTTCGCCCGTTTGGGCTGACGGCGACCTTCGCCGCGCCGATGATCACCGAAGAGGAGCTGCGCGCCCTGCTGGAAGCCAGCGCACAGTCCGGGGCGATCGAGGAAGATGAGAAGGAGATCATCCGTAACGTCATCTCGTTCGGTGATACCGACGTGCGGCAGGTGATGACCCCGCGCATAGACATCAAGGCGCTGGACGTCGGCGTGGGCCTGCCCGCCCTGCTGGACCTGATCATGGAAAGCGGACACTCGCGCATCCCTGTCTACGAGGGCAGCGTAGATGCCATCATCGGCATCGTCCATGCCAAGGACCTGCTTCCAGCTCTGGCGCGCGGCGAGCGTGCCGTGGATCTGCGGGCGGTCATGCGCCTGCCGCTGATTGTTCCTGAGAACCGGCGCATCGATGAGCTTTTGGACGAGTTCCGCCGCTCCAGCGTCCAGCTTGCCGTCATCCAGGACGAGTACGGCGGCACGGCGGGTCTAGTAACGATCGAAGACCTACTGGAAGAATTGGTTGGGGAGATCCAGGACGAATACGACCAGGAAGACCCGATGCTGCTGGTGCTTGCGCCGGGCCTGTGGCGAATAGACGCCCGGATGGCGATTGACGACCTGAACGAGCATCTGGACCTCGACCTGCCGCACGAAGACTTCGACACGGTTGGCGGCTTCGTCTTCGGTCAGCTAGGCCGGCAGCTAGAAGAAGGCGAGTCGGTGTATTACCAGGACCTGGAGTTCATTGTGGAGAAGACCGACGGGCGGCGCGTGGACAAGCTGCGACTGGTCATACGCCCGGATAACGAGTCGCTGCCGGAGCCAGGGAGCCGGAGCCATCCGAGGAGCCAGACGAGTGGTTGAAAACCACTCGCCAGGAATGGTCTCGTCAAGGGCCGCGTAACATCGGCGATAAAACAACGGAGGGATCGAATGCTGGAACTCGCGCAGGTCGTGAGCGACATTCAACTGATGGGTGCCGAAGCTCGGAAGCGCGGTGACCGGGTCGCGGCGCATCTACAAGTCGCTCTGGGGCAGGCCCGACTGGACGGTGAGGCGTGGGCGGCGACGCGGGCGCAGCGCGAGTCGCTGCCGCCCCCGCCCTGGCTGGTCGCCGACTGCAAAGATACGCCGCCCGGCATGGTCTGCGTGCTGCCCCCCGGCGAGCCGGACATCTACACTGCGCTGGCGACGGACGGCTCGCAGATCCCTTTGGATCGCCACGCCGTCGCGCCATGCTTCCTGCTCAATGTCGGCGAGATCGTCCTGCACTACGGCACCGGAGAGCGGCCCGGCCTGACCTCACGGGCCACCCTGCACTACCGCGACGATGAATTGTTCACATCCGAGGGTGGCGGCGACCCGGTTCCACTGTCCGAGAAGATCATTGCCAATCGCCGCCTGCTGGCCGAGAGCGCCGCGCTGGCGGTTCTTATCGAGACGCATCAGGACCGCCATGCGCTGGCCCTGGTGGATGACCCCCTGATCGTCTGGACCCCGCAAGGCGAGTCTGAGGCGGAGCAGCGGCGCGTCATTGACGGCTTCTGCCAAATGCTCCAGGCGGGGCAGGCGGCGGGAACCCCCGTCGCGGGCTATGTCAGCCGCCCCGCCCACCGGGATGTGGTCGGTGCCCTGCGCCTGACATTGTGCGAGCCGGGCTGCGGCCACGACCCAAAAGGGTTGTGCGCCAAGCTGGCCCGGCTCACCGACGCCCAGCTTTACCAGTCGCTCCTGCCCCGCCCCGGCGACCGCTCCCCGGTCTTCGGCAGCCGCGCGCGGAGCCTGGACCTGTATCCCCCCGAGCAGCGGATCGCCTTCTTCTACCTCAATGCCGGGCCGGAGATCGCGCGGGTGGAGATCCCCCTGTGGGTGGCCGAAGACTGCGATCTGACCGACCGCGTGCATGTTCTCTGCTTCGATCAGGCGCGCAAGGGCCAAGGCTACCCTATCGCCTTGGCCGAGGCCCACGAGCGGGCGGTCGTGCGCGGCCCGGAGCGTGAGGCGTTCTTTCGGCTGGTGGAGAACGCCTTCGTCCGCGAGGACATGCCCGCCACCCAGACGCGCAAGGCGGTGTCCAAGCGAACGCGGGTGCTGTGAGGCGCTCCAGTCGTGTAGGGGCATGGTTCATCATGCCCTTCCTTCTCCACCATGCCTTTGGCACTAAAACCTGATGAGCAGGAAAGGATGATACGCCCATGACGCGAGGAAAGCCCGTCGCGGCTCTGGTCACCATTGCCTCTTTGATGCTGGCCCTGAGCGGCTGCACCGCCAGCCACAGCCAAACGAGTTCCACTTCCAGTTCTGCCTTCTCCAGTTCTATAAGCAGCACGGGCGCAGCGCTGGCCGACACGGCTCAAGGAAAAGAGCCGTCACTTGGGGAAACGTCGCGGGCGAAGGACACCGCCGCATTTGTCGCCTACTGGAAGCGGCAAGGGTATACGATCACAGCCGATCGACAGGCCCTAAAGCCGGATGGGACAGTCAAAACATTTCGCTTTGCGGCCTCGCGCCGGAAAAAGGGGGCCGACGGGGCTGGGACTATCACGGCGACGATCACCGACACGCCGCCCTCGGACACTGGTTCACAGGAGGCTACGCCAAAGGCATCAGCCATCAAGGCGGCAGCCAAAAAGGCTCCGCCGCTGAACGGTACGTCCACGGCGAAGGATGCTGCGGCTTATGCGGCTTTCTACGAGAGGCACGGGTATAAGATCACGCTCAACCAGCAGGACTATCACTCGGATGGAACGGTGCAGGAGTTCCACTTCGTCGCTAAACGTGGGCAAGGGGCAAACCAGTCCAGCGTCAGCGCGAACATCGATGGGGCCACGCATAACGTGTCCACCTCTGAAAACGCCAATGAAACGTCCAGCCCCTAGTCGGGCGGCCCCCCAAGCCATTCTTGGAGGAGCCGGGGCGAAAAAGAAGTTAGGGACCAAAAAGGGGCGGGGGATGACCCCCGCCCCTCGTTTTTCTGCTTAAATGTGGCAGCTCGCCAGGCCGCGCTTGCCGAGATACTGCTGGTGGTACTCCTCGGCCCGGTAGAAGGTCTGAGCGGGGGTTATCTCGGTCACAATAGGCCGCTTGAAGCGCCCGCTCTTGTCCCACTTCTCCTTCGATGCCTCAGCGGCAGCCTGCTGGGCCGGTGAATGGAAGAAGATCGCCGAGCGGTACTGTGTTCCATGGTCCGGCCCCTGGCTATTCAGGGTCGTCGGATTATGGTTCTCCCAGAAGACGTTCAGCAGGGTGTCATAAGAGACCTGGGAAGGGTCAAAGGCCACTTCCACGACTTCGGCGTGACCGGTCTCGTAGGTGCAAACGTCCTTGTAGGTCGGGTTCTCCAGCGTCCCGCCCTCGTAGCCGACGGCGGCGTCCACGACGCCCGGTGTCTGCCGGAAAGCGACCTCGACGCCCCAAAAACAGCCCGCGCCGAAGGTCGCTTTTTCCAATATTTGTTCTGCCATGAGTATCGCTCCGTTCAATCTGTCGTTACTCTTTGAACAGAGTGGAGGGCGGGGAAAGTTCCCTACCTACCCTGTTTGGTCCTCTCCCCGGCACAAGTGCGGAGCAACTGCACCCGACCGCCCCTCCCCTCGAAGGGGAGGGGGTGTGAAAAGGGGTTTGACTTGTCTCCATATGGCCCAACCGTGACCGGAGGGCTTGTCAGAAACCTCC
>JANLUQ010000466.1:0-1736 GCA_031363565.1 Armatimonadota bacterium
CACCCGACCCTGCGGGCGGGAGAGAATCCCCGTTTTAATCTTCCGGTCGCAGACCGGTTGGCCGCAGGCCCCCCAGACCTGCCGTTCACGGCGGGATGGCACCCGGCGGCGGGATGGCACCCGACGGCGAGACTACGTAACATCAGTTATCGAAAAGAAGCAGCCACTGGTCAACCTCGGGCCGTTCCGCTGGGAGAACCCGCACGGAAGAACCTTTTATCAGATCACGGTGCGCGGCAGTCAGGGTCAGGAGTATACTGGGTGGATTTCCTGCGGCGCGGAGTGGCTGGGCCTGTTCTCGAATAAAGTAGAGGTGCGAGGGGATGCGGGCGAACCGCCGCAGACGGCTTCCGGCTCTTGGCAAGTGAACGTAGGGAGTATGGTCACCCCCGCCCGTATAGTGAACATAGTATGCCTTTAGTCATCACGACCGAACACAACGACGCTGTGCGCGCGCACGGAACGCGGGACTATCCGCACGAGTGCTGCGGGTTCCTCGTGGGCCGAGCCGACGGCGAGACGGTGACTGTCGCGCGCACCGTTCCCGCCGCAAATACGCGGGAGGACTCGCCGCGCAACCGGTTTGAGATTGACCCCGGCGAGCTAGTCAAGACTGACCGGGCGGCGCGGGCGGACGGGCTAGGCGTTGTGGGGTTTTACCACTCGCACCCGGACGCGCCCGCGCTGCCCTCGAACTTCGACCGGGAACACGCCTGGCCGGGGTACTGTTACGTCATTGTGTCGGTCCGACAGGGCGTGCCGCAGGAGATGCGGAACTGGCTGCTGCGCGAAGACCGGAGCGGCTTCGAGGAAGACGCTGTGAACATTTTAGACTGATGCCGAGGAGATGAGACAATGCCCGTGAAGATAATCGTACCCACCCCGATGCAGCGGTACACGATGAACAAGGAAGAGGTAGAGGTCGGCGGCGCGACCGTGGACCACGCCTTGCAGCACCTAGCCGAGAACTACCCCGACATCCGCAAGCACCTGTTCAACGAGGACGGGACGCTGCGGGCCTTTGTTAATGTCTACGTCAATGACGAGGACAGCCGGTACCTGCAGGCCGGGGCAACGCCGGTCAAAGACGGCGACACCTTGACCATTGTGCCGAGCATCGCGGGCGGGCTGGACGCGGTCGGTTCGGGAGGGGCGCCGTCGTTCCACCTGGCGCAGAACCCCGACCTGATGGACCTTTCCAATGACGAGGTGATGCGCTACTCGCGGCACCTGATCATGCCGGAAGTGACGATGGAAGGCCAGAAGCGGCTCAAGGCGGCCAAGGTCCTGTGCATCGGCACGGGCGGCCTGGGCGCCCCACTGACCATGTACCTGGCGGCGGCAGGCGTCGGCACACTGGGATTGGTGGACTTCGACACCGTGGATGTGACCAACCTGCAAAGGCAGATCGTCCACCGGCAAAGCTCCATTGGCCTGCCGAAGATTGACAGCGCGGAGCAGACCTTGAAAGAGATCAACCCGTATGTCAACATCGTCAAGCACGAGGTCATGCTGACGTCCGAGAACGCGATGGACATCCTCAAGGACTATGATGTCATCGCGGACGGCACGGACAATTTCCAGACCCGCTACCTCGTAAACGATGCCTGCGTCCTGCTGGGCAAGCCGAACGTCTACGGCTCCATCTTCCGTTTCGAGGGCCAGGCCAGCGTCTTCTATGCCCAGGACGGCCCCTGCTACCGCTGCCTGTACCCGGAGCCTCCCCCGCCCGGCCT
>JANLUQ010000476.1:0-18037 GCA_031363565.1 Armatimonadota bacterium
TCCGGCAACCCGCTCGTCTCGACGACGACGGACGCGAACAGCCGGGTGCTGACCTACGCCTACACGAGCCTGAACCAGATCTACACGGTAGCCGAGGCGGCGGGGACGGCAGCCTACGCCTACGACGCGAACGGCAACCAGACGGGCCTCAGCAACCCGAACGGCACGACAGTCGCGGACGTTTACGACACGGCCAACCGTCTGAGCAGCATCACTAACAAGACAGGCGGTGGCACGACCCTGTCGAGCTTCGGCTATGGGTACAACAGCGACAACAAGCGCACCAGCGCCACGGAAGCCAATGGGGACGTGGTCTCCTACGGCTACGACGGGATGCTGCACCTGAGCAGTGAGAGCCGGACGGGGGCGAATGGCTACACAGCATTGTATGTCGTGGACGGCGTAAGCAACCGGACGAGTTCGACGGTGGGCGGGGTGACGACGACCTACTCCTACGACGCTGACGACGAGCTGACGGGCACGAGCGGGGGCTTTGTCAACACCTACGGCTACAACGCCAACGGGGACCAGACGACCAGTTGACCTCGACGGGCGGGGCGAACTTTATAATGGTCCCCTGAGTAACCGTATTCTGTAAGAAACAAAAGGTTCTTACAGCTATCTACTAGATAAAGCTTTTAATGGAATGGCTTAAAAATGTAAGTGGTATCCTTTTTACCAAGTATTGTAATAAGTCTAACAACACCGAAGTAGTTCAATAGTAATCCTAGGACTATGCCTATAATAAACGTCCCAGGGTGTATAAGATGGTGTTTGCTCAGAAATACGAAAAAATAAACTATCATAGGTAGAAATAACACCAACGAGGTTACCATGCCTGGATTATATAGTGTCTTACCTTTGATATTAAAAAGAAATGTATGAGCTATGACGTTACCCGCCGAAATTACGATAGTAGAGATAGCCAGCCATGTTGCGTTCTGCCCTAAAAATATAGCGAGGGTATAAAGTAACCAGCCAAGGCCGACGTTTATTACCAAAGCAGTATTGGTATTTAGCGGAAATCGGTCTGGTTGCTTACTCCGAAACATGGCCGTATTAACCATACGGGGGAAATAGCCAGGTATTTGGTACTCTTCAAATTGATGAATAAGTAACGTAATGAGACTGATGCTTAGCAATAACCTGAAATCTGATAAATGCCGATGCCAGATAATTAATATGCCTGAAAAGATAACTGCTAAAACGAAACCAAGTTGATACCAATGTCCTCGAAAATAACGCATGCGACTATTCTATCACATAAGCATAAGGCTTATTGGAGGGCCAAGCGGGATAACTTCCGCAGGGCACTGGACACTGGTAGTGCACCATTCTTTTACTTGGGAATTTCTCCGTGAGGTGGAGTTTCCTTCTGGCTGAATAGTCGGGTGAGTTCGAGTTGCCGATGCTCGCCCGTCAGGCCGTACTGCCTGAGATACGAGATTTGCAAGACGCAGGTTGCGACTTCCAACGCCTCCTGGCCGTTCAGTTTTAGGCCAAGCTTCTCCTCGTAGATCTTCCTGAATTCGTCCACTTCCTGTTCGTTAGGTTTCGGCAGCATGACAACCAACTATAGATATGTGCCTGTGATAGCCAGTTCGCTCGGGTCGAGCTATAATGGTCCCATGAATTAGGACAGCAAAATGGGCTAAACTAAGGTGGATGCCACCGCCCATGAGAAAACAATATTCGGCTGCTTTCAAGGCCCAGATCGTCCTCGAAGCGCTCAGAGAAGCCAAGACCGGCGCCCAGATCGCCTCCGAGCATCAGCTTCACCCGAACCTGGTGACCAAGTGGAAGCAGGAGGCCATCACTGAACTGCCCGTCGTCTTCGAGCGTAAGAACACTCAAGCCCAAGTTCAGGAAGTCCAGGAGCAGAAAGTCGCCCAGCTCTACGAACAGATCGGTCGCCTCACGACGCAGGTGAACTGGCTGAAAATGAACTGGCTGAAAAAATCTGGCCTTGAACCTGACGCCTGACGAACGGCTCGCTCTGATCGAGCGCGGCGGCAGCGGCGCGGTCCCGCTGCTGTGGCAGGCGGAACTGTTGTCCGTCTCGCGCAGCCGCTTGTACTCTGAGGCGCAGCCTGCACGGGATCAGGAAGTATGCATTAAGCACCGCCTCGACGAGTGGTACACCAAGCGCCCGTGCCTGGGGTCGCACAAACTGGTGCATCTGCTGGCCGCAGACGGGCTGACCGTCGGGCGGCACACCATCCGCCGCTACCGCGCCGAGATGGGCTTGGCGACGCTGCACCCGAAGCCGAACCTGTCTCGGCCCAGCGGCGCGGGCCATCGGGTGTACCCATACCTGCTGCGGGACCTGCCTATCGCGCGGCCCGACCAGGTGTGGGGCGTGGACATCACCCCACTAAAGCCTCACCTACATCCGTTTGCGCGGCGGCATCTTGTACCTGGTGGCGTTCCTGGACTGGTTCTCGCGCCTGGTTGTGGCGTGGGAGTTGTCCGAAACGCTGGAGATCGCGTTCGTGTTGTCCTGTGCCGAGGTCGCGCTTAGTCGGGCCGTGCCCGAGAGCATCAACAGCGACCAGGGCAGCCACTTCACGAGCGAGCAGTTCACGGGCCGCGTCCTTTCGGCAGGGGCGCGGGTCTCGATGGACGGGCGCGGGCGCTATGTGGACAACATCTTTATGGAGCGCCTGTGGCGCAGCGTCACCCTAATAAAGCCTCAAGTACGAGGAGGTCTATTTAGCGGATTATGAGACGCCCCGAGAGGCGCGAGCGGGGCTGTCTTCGAACCTTTCGTTCTACAACCAGGAGCGCCCGCATCAAGCGCTGGGCTATTTGACGCCCGCTGCGGTTCACGCCGACCCCGACCGATTGACGGACAAAATCAGGAAAAGCAAGGAGACATGATCCACCTTAAACGAGGCCGATTTGCTGTCTTGACAAATGAGACTACTTCACTTCGCCCATGATGCGGCAGGTCGGCGGGCCTCCCGCACGTCTGGCGACGTCACGACGAACTTCCTATTTGACGGCGGCGCTTGACTACGAAAGCTCGCGTGAGCGCTCCGCTGCCGCCTGGATGGCGTCAATAAGGGCGGTGCGGATGCCGGCGCGCTCTAGAACGTGCAGGGCGGCGATGGTGGTGCCACCGGGCGTGGTGACGTTGTCCTTGAGCTGGGCGGGGTGCTGGTCGGAGGAGAGGACCATCTGGGCCGCGCCCAATACGGTCTGGGCGGCGAGGAGGCGGGCGGTGTCGCGGGTCAGGCCCTCCTTGACGCCGCCGTCGGCGAGGGCTTCGATCATCAGATAGACGTAGGCGGGGCCGGAGCCGGACAGGCCGGTCACGGCGTCGAGCAGGGTTTCGGGGACCTCGACGGACAGGCCGACGGCGGCGAAGAGGGACTGGGCCAGCCACAGGTGTTCCTCGGTGGCGTGGGTGCCCCGGCTGAGGGCGGTCGCGCCTTTGCCGACGAGGCAGGGGGTATTCGGCATGGTGCGGACGATGGGAATGGTGGGCAGCAGGACTTCCATCTTGGCGAGCCGGATGCCCGCCGCGAGGGAGATGACGAGCTGGGTGGGCCGGACGAACGGCGCGATCTCGGCCAGAACGCCCGCGACCATGGGCGGCTTGACGGCTAGCAGGATCAGGTCAGCGCCCTCAACGGCGGCCTGGGCCGAGGATACGGCCAATGCACCCGGCCCTAGCTCAGACGCAAGCCCCTCGGCTTTCGCAAGGTGCGTGTCGAAAAGCCGGATGCCGGAGGGAGGCATGGCGGCGCAGGCGACGAGACCGCGCGCCAGCGCGCCGCCCATCATGCCTGCCCCCAGCACGGCCAGTGTTTTCTCGCGGAGCATGGTGACTCTGGCCGCCTTAGCCCCGGTCGAAGATGGCAGCGCGGACGCCCGTGGTGGCGGGCTTGTCCTCGATGTCAATGACGACGGTGGAGGGGGTGAACAGGTAGACCTGCTCGCCGATCTTTTCCACGCTGCCGTCGAGGGCATAGGTCGCGCCGTTCAGGAAGTCGGTGATGCGCTCGGCCATGTCGGCGGGGGTCTGCTCCAGGTTGACGATCTGCTGCTGCCCGTCCTTCAGACCGTCGGCGGCGCGGCGGGCGTCGTCGAAGGTCTGGACGGAGCGGCGGACGGTGATCCGGGTCTGGCGGGCCTGGTCGATTCGCAGCGTCGTCCCGCGCTTGAGCGGGTTGTAGGAGCCGCCGCTGGCGCGGGCGGATACAGGCATCTGCTGGGTTTGGTTTTCAGCGGCCACGTCCTCGTCCTCCTCGTAATCATCATGTCCCCCGAGCATCTTGCGCCACCGGGATAATAAGCCGCCGTCTCGGGCGGGCGTGTTCTCGTCGTATTCTTCCGCTTCTGCATTATTGTTCATCGCGCTGCCTAGCCTCCTGTCGTCCTGTCCTTCTGTCATGCTGCTTGTTATGTCCGTGCCCCGAAAATCGCTGTGCCGATCCGCACCATGGTCGTGCCTTCCTCGATCGCGGCCTCGAAGTCGCCGCTCATGCCCATCGAGAGGACGTGCCGGTTTTCGGGCGGCAGCGCCTCGAAGAGCCTCCCCAAGTCCCGGAAGTGGGGTCGAGGGTCCACGCCGAAGGGCGCGATCCCCATCAAGCCGCGCAGGGCGATCCCCTCCATCGCGGCGATCTCTGCGGCCATGTCCTGCGCCTGGCCCGGCGACACCCCGGTCTTCGTCGCCTCATCGCCGAGATGCACTTGCAGCAGGACGGCTTGCACCGTGTTCGCGGCCTGGGCATGTCTGCCGAGCGCTTGGGCCAGCTTGATGCTGTCCACGCTTTGGATCAGCTCGAAAAGGGACACGGCGAGCTTTGCCTTGTTCGTTTGCAGGTGGCCCAGCAGGTGCCAGCGGCCACCAGTGACCTCGGCCTGTTTCTCCGCTGTTTCCTGGACATAGTTCTCGCCGACGTCGCCCGCCCCTGCCGCCAGCGCCTCGGCCACCGTTGCCGCGCTCTGCTTCTTGGTGACGGCGACCAGGGTGATCTCGTCGGCCCGGCGGCCCGCCCGCTCCGCCGCAGCGGCGATCTGCGCGTTCAGCCGGGCCAGATTGTCGGCGATGGTACTCACGCGGCCTCGGTGCGCGCCCGCCGGCGGCCCAGCGGCTTGCGGTCGCCGGTCTCGATATAGTAGACGCGCTCGGCGATATTGGTGGCGTGGTCGGCGATCCGTTCCAAATAGACGACGGCCAGCAGCATGTATGAGGCGGGAAAGACCAGAGAGGGCTTGTCTTGGGTCAGGGCCAGCAGCTCATCGCGCAGGGCTTTGAAGGCATCGTCGGCGTGGTCGTCATCGTCGCACACGCGTATGGCCAGCTCAAGGTCGTGCCGGACGAGGCTTTCCAGGCTCTGGTGCAGCATCGTCTGCGCCGTCTGGGCCAGGGGGCCGATGTCCAGTAAGGGCGCCTTCAAATAGAACTCTTGAGTCAGCTTGCGGGCGATCTTGGCGATGTCCACGGCATGGTCGCCGATCCGCTCGAGGTCGGTGATGACTTTCAGAGCGCTCTCGATCTGGCGCAGGTCACGGGCCATCGGCTGCTGCAAGGCGAGGAGGCGGATGCACTGGGCCTCGATCTTGCGGTCCATCTCGTCCACCGTGTCGTCCTGGCTCAAGACGCCCTCAGCCAGCGCGACATCGCCCTGCTGAACGGCCTCGACGGCCTGACTGAGCATGGTGCCCGTCAACGTGCCCATGTGCAGAAGCTCTTGCTCCAGGGCGGCCAGCTCGTCATGGAAGCTTTGTCGTGTGTTCAGCATCACTGTGTTTTGTTTCGACTCGTTACTAACTTTGCCCATTATAGCACGGTTGTTGCTATTTGACAAGCGCTCACGACTCTTTTTCGCTACATCTATGTATTTTTTTCGAGCGAGTCTACTAAATGTAGGCAGGAGGAACCAGGGGCGGCGACAAAGTAGGGAATATAGGTAAAGGAGAACACCATGCGATTTGGCATTTGTACGGGGCCGGAGAACCGGGACGCGCTGGCTGAGGCCGGCTCTGACTATATCGAGCTTGCGGTCGCGGGCGCATTGCGGCCCGAGCAGCCGGAGGAAGACGTGATGCCGCCGCTGCGGGCGGCCTTCGCAGCTTCCGCCTTGAAGCCGGAGGCATACAATGTGCTTCTGCCCGGCGATCTGAAGGTAGTAGGGCCGGAGGTGGATGCGGGGAGGCAGGAGCGGTATCTGGAGGCAGCCTTCGCGCGGGCCGCCTCATTGGGCGGCCAAATCGCCGTCTTCGGGAGTGGCGCGGCGCGCGGCATTCCGCCGGGCTGGCCCGTCGAAGAGGCGCAGAAACAGGTTCGTGAGTTCCTGGGGCGGGGCGGACTCGCGGCGGCGCGGTATGAGATCACCATCGCCATTGAGCCGCTGAACGTCTCCGAGTGCAACTTCATCAACAGCGTCGCCGAGGCGGTCGCGCTGGCACGCGCGGTGAA
This sequence comes from Armatimonadota bacterium, assembly GCA_031363565.1. Taxonomy (GTDB): domain Bacteria; phylum Armatimonadota; class Armatimonadia; order Armatimonadales; family Capsulimonadaceae; genus JANXMY01. The sequence goes on from JANLUQ010000476.1 coordinate 6,434, forward strand.
CCACCCCGCCGTCGCCGTCCTGAGCGACCTGTACCACGTTGACCACGACGGCCAGAGCTACGAGGAGACGCGCGAGGCCGCGCCCCTGCTGCGCCATGTGCATGTCGCTGGGGCCGTGGGCCGACGCGCGCCCACGTCCGATGACTATATGTATCTGCGCGATTATCTGGCCGTGGTCAAGGCAAGCGGCTATGATGAGCGCATCAGCATCGAGGGGTCTTGGGACGACCTGGCAACGCAGGCACCCGAAGCGCTGGATGTGCTGCGGCGGGCGTGGGACGCGGCTTAGGCATGAATGCCCCGTGCCGTGCGCCGGAGGCAGGAAAAGCCCCCGACCCGCGCTCTCAGGCCGGGGGCTTTTCCTGCGCCTCGGGGATTGGGGCCGCTACGGGGCGTTGGGCGGTGCGGGCGTCGAAACTTCCAGGCGCATCGGCGGCACCGCGCCGAAGATGATGCGATTGGTGGCCTGCTGGGAATAGGGCAGCCTCAGCATCACCGAGTCGTTAGGGGATTGCTGCATGGCGTGGGGCAGCAGCGGCAGCAAGGAGGTCGCTTCCGTCAACTGCGCCGAGCCGAGGGCCGAGGCCGACAGCCTCCCCTCCAACAAGGCAGTGCGCCCTCTGTCGTCCAGGCTCCCATATAGGCGTGCCGTGTGCGGATACATCTTGAGTGAGTTAACCGCCCACCAGAACGGAGGCGTCCGGGTCATCTCCGCGAAGGCATCGTAGCCGAGGGGCGCGATACCTTGTGGCGTCTCGTGCTTCAGCTTCTCAAACAGCTTGGCCGCCGAGGCATCATTCTGTGGGGCCAAGTCCTTCTCCTCCGGCTGGAACAATGACAGGCCCTTTCGCATCTGCCAGGGCGTCAGCGTCGAGAACAGCCTTATCGGTCAGCGACAGGTTATAGCCGTCTTTGGTGCGCGCCCACGTTCCGGGCAGCATCCCGGCCAGCGCCCGCATGAGAGTCCGCAGGGGGCGGTGGTTGAGCCGTATCTGGAGTTTGAGGTCTTCGCAGTTGTGGGAGGCGGTCAGGACGAATTTGTTGGCGTCCTCTATCTTGGTCATGCTCTTGTCCGGGCTCTCCTTTTGTAATACCTCGTTCAGTGGGACACTAATGACGCCGAGAGAGATGAGGCGGTCGAGCCGGGCGTCGGCGTCCATCATCTTCTTCTGGCTCAGAGCATCCTTCTGGCTCAGGGCGAGGGGCGGCCCCGAAGCAGAAGATGGCGCGGCGAGGGCGATGGCAGAGCCGGGGGGCGTGGCGGGAGGATGATGGTCTGTTCACGGGTAAATCTCCTTGCAGGATGAAGCACAGAACAGCAAGGGAAGCGCCGCCGCATAGGTGTTAACCCGTGCGGCGGCGTGGTGCTGGAGCGCAGAGAGATGCGGTGAGGATGCCAGCAGCGGTGACCGCAAGCAGAGGAAGCGTAACGCGCTTGAACAGAGAACTCATGGTAGAACCTCCTACAGCACGAAGGAACCGATGACACATCTGTTCCTGGACAGGAGGACGGCTTCGGCGATGATTTTCTGTTTGCAGTCTCTTCTTGCAGAAGGTCACTGGCCGACTGCACGGCTACTCCGCATGAAAACTATCGCTTCGCCTCTGGCCTAGTGAAGACAACATACGCTTAATGTTGGCAATAATATAAGCGCCAACAAATATATTTTCAAGCGCCCCGTCCGACCGCACGGGGATCGTCGGCGGACAGGGTTGTGCGGGGGGGTAGGAGGGCGCGATAAATCGTGCCCCTACCTTCCAGTAGGTTCAGGCCCAGTCGCTGTGGAACCGGCCCCGCGCCATCAGGTCCCGTTCCTCAGACGACGACAGGACCGGGGCGCCCGCCTCGCGCAATTGGCGCAGGCGGTCCGTGAGGATCCAGAGCGACAGGCCGGTCTCGCGGGCCATCCGGTCGCGCCCTAATGCGCGCCACTGAACCCAGGTCAGCCAGAGGACATCGGCGCGCATGGGATGGGGGATGGCGGCGGCGACCTGTACGCGGACGGTCTCGGCCTCGGGCCGTCGGCAGACGGCGGCGACGCGGCGGGCGGCTTCACAATCAGGGAGAACGGCGGTGGAAGACATGGAGGAGGCTCGCTTTCGGAAGAAGACTAAGCCTATTATCGCCGATCCGCCCCGAAACTCTCACAGCAAACGTGCGGGTTTCGGGGCAGGTATCTTTGCCCGGTTCTCTCTTTGCCTGGTTCTCTCTTAGACGACTTCGACGCGTCCTTCTTCCAATTTGAGGGCGCGCTGCGTCTCGTGCCCTTTGTTCAGTAGGAGCGTGTTGACACCGGCTTGGGCGGCGAGCTGGGCGACGACCGGGCCGGGCAGGACGACGGCGCTGCGGCCCGCCGTGTCCCAGACACGCATGGCGGCCTCACTCGTGAAGCAGAGCAGGGCATCGTCCTCGGTCAGCAGCTCCAACTCCTGGGGCGTCTCGGGCGTGTCCTCGGGGGCACCGGTGCTGAGGACGACGCACTCGGCGTCCTCGTCCGTGTCGGCGGCCACGGGGATGCGGCTGAACTCTTCCAGGAATGCCTGGACGACGGCGGCCCGGTTCTCGGCGTTGTCGTCGCGGTGCAGGCCGGACAGCGCCGCCTCCAAACGCTCGTTGCTGCCCGCGGCTTGCTGCTGCATCTGGGCCATCATCTGGGCGGTCTGCGCCATCATCGCCAGCTCATCCGGCCCGACCTCGGCGTGCAGGTCCGGCCCGTCCACGAACAGCAGGTGCTCGCTCCCCGCGAGGATACCGCCAAGCTGGGCACCCGATAGGAACATGCCGTTCTCAAGCTGCGGTAGGGCGGCTCGGAGGATGCCGAGCTGCGTGAAGGCAGGAACGCCGCTGACGCCTTCGGGGTTGGTGGCGATGATGAGCTGGATGTCGGCATTGGGCGCGATGGAACCGTCCGGGTTAGTCGGGACGGCGGTCATGGTCGGGACGGCTAGGATGCTGTCGCGCAGGAGGTCCAGGAAGCTGTGCCGCGCTTCGGCCCCTTCCTCATCCGTCAGGGCCATCCGCAGGCCGAGGATAGCGGATTCGAGCGGGACGTTCTTCAGCGGCTCTTCCGCCGGGTCTTGTTGCATAGTGTCTGCTTTCTTCGTTCTAGAGATCCAGCGCAGGGAATTGGGGTGGGCACAAGTGGGAGTGTGGGTAGAAGCCCCGCCCCTACACCAAGGGGCTTTTCGGCGGCGCGACCTTGTTCTGCTTGCCGAGCCGCTTCAGCCGGCCCAGGATGCCGTGCTGGGCCTCCTCCTGGATGACCATCTCCAACTCGGCTCGCTCCTGCTGGTCGCGTTCCAAGCGGCTCTGCGCCGCCCGTGCCTGATATTCGGGGTTGTCGATCTGTGCGCCGCACCAGTTGCAGAGCGGGCTGGTCTGTGTCAGCAGCTTCCGCTTGCAGGTGGGACAGACTGTGGCTTCCGCCATTTCGGAAGGCTGGGTGCCGCTCCTGGCCTCCGGCGACGGAAGCGCGACTTCTATCTGGCTTTCTGTCTTCTGACCTTCTGTTTCGTCCATTGCCTATAGTTCCAAATGTCCAAACCGGTCGTGCGCCTCGGTGGCTGGCCACTCGGCGGGCGTTTCTTCCGCTGCTTTCTGCTGCTTGACGCGGTGCAGGGCCTCCCGCCGCGCTTGTTCCAATGCCTCGAACTCAAGGCGCCCGAGGCGCGTCACGGCATCTTCTGGTAGGATCGCGAAAGGGGCGCTGGTCGGCGCGTTTACGAGAATCATCCGCGACTGGAGTGAGTGCAGCGCGTCTTCCGCGCGGGCCGCAGCCCGTTCCACTTCGGCCTGCGTTAGGTACGCCGGGTCCCCGATCTCCACCCCGCACCAGTTGCAGCGGATGCTGATATGCGAGAGCAGCCGACGATGACAGTGCGGGCAGGTATCCACGTCAGCCCATACTCCCGGCGAGTGCAGGCATCCGGGTGCCGGAGAGCCGGCGCAGGCGGGCGACGGCTTCGGGAAGCCTGTCCAAAACGTAGTCAATCTCCTCGTCGGTCGTGAAGCGCGAGACGCCGAACCGGAGCGAGGAGTAGGCACGCGTGGCACCAAACCCTAATGCTCGCAATACATAGCTTGGCTCCAGCGATTCGGAGGAGCAGGCGGAGCCGGTGGACAGGGCCACTTCGGAGAGAGCGGTCATCAGGGCATCGCCCTCGACGCCATCGAAGGCAATGCTGGCGTTGTGCGGTAGGCGCTCGGTCGGGTGTCCATTGAGCGTCGTGCCGTCAATGGTTTCCAGGATGCCTCGAATCAGCCGGTCCCGCAGCCGGGAAAGGTGACTTTGTTCGGCCTCCAGTTCGTTTTGGCAAATTTCCGATGCTTTGCCGAAGCCGACGATGCTCGGCACGTTCAGGGTCCCCGACCGCATCCCCTGCTCGTGGCCGCCGCCGTCCATCTGGGCGTCCAGCCGGACGCGCGGTGCGCGCCGCCGGACATAGAGCGCGCCGACTCCCTTCGGCCCATGCATCTTGTGCGCCGTGAAGGACATCAGATCAATGGGAATGTGCTGGACATTGACGGGCATCTTGCCGACGCACTGCGTCGCATCCGTGTGGAACAGAATACCGCGCGCGCGGCAGAGCGCCCCGATCTCGGCGACCGGCTGGAGCGTGCCGATCTCGTTGCTGCCCATCATGACGGAAACGAGCACGGTCCGGTCGGTCAGCGCATCTTCCAGGGTGCCGAGATCAATGCGGCCCAGCCCGTCCACGTCGAGATAAGTCACGCGTTTGCCGAACGCCTCCAAATGCTTGGCGGCATCGAGAACCGCCTTGTGCTCGGTCCTGACCGTGACCAGATGATCGCCTTTGTCGGCATAGCGCTCCATGACGCCCTTCAGTGCGAGGTTGTTCGACTCGGTCGCGCCCGAAGTCCAGACGATCTCGCGTGAGTCCGCCCCGATCAGGGCGGCGACCTGCGCGCGCGCGCGCGCCACGGCCTCTTCTGCGGCCCAGCCGAAGGAGTGCCCGCGCGAGGCGGCGTTCCCATACACTTCGGCAAAGTAGGGAATCATGGCTTCGACCACGCGCGGGTCGGTCCGCGTCGTCGCGTTGTTGTCTAGGTAAATCGGCAGGCTGACCATATATGCGCTATCCTAAAAAGACGTTTTATCCTAAAGACGTTCTATCCTAAAAGACGTTCTATCCTACGGTCAGACCGGCGGCGAACTGGCGGCCCGAAAAGTCCTGGAAGGGGGGCCAGTCCGGCGCAGGGGCTGCCACCGACCCGCTGATGTCTTCCAGCGTAATCTCTTGCAGCAGTCCCTTGACGCGCAGCTCGATCTCGGCCATCGGGTCGCGAATGGTGCAGTGGCTGAACTGCTTGCAGGTGTGGCCCAAGCCATTGGAGCAGGGCAGGATGGAGAGGGGGCCGTCAATGACCGCCAGCACTTCGGCCACGCTGATGGCATTGGGCGCGCGGAGCAGCTTGTAGCCGCCGGTTGGGCCGGGGTGTGAGGCAACTAGGCCGCTTTTGGCGAGTGATTGCAGCAGCTTTGCCAGCAGCTCGACCGGAATCTCGTACTGCTCGGCGATCTCTTTAGTGTTGACCAGCCGCTCCGGCGCGGCGGACTGGGTCACGGCCAGATGCGACAGCGCGAGGAGGGCATAATCGGCGCGTTTGGACAGGCTTAACATGGTCTCACACCGCCCCTTTCTCCGACCCATGGGGTCGTAAATACGGTTACATTATACCGAATTTGGCGGCGGGGTGTCAAGGCGCGACTCTGTTGGGAAGAGGGACCGGAGAGGGCGGCGCCACCCCGTCCTCTTCTACCACCCAAAAGTTTCAGATCAAAAGTTTCAGAATGGATCCACGGACACCGTCGCCACCTTGACTGCGCCCGGCGGGGGCGTAAATGTGAAGGTGTCCTTGGCAGCCGTCGTCAGAGGAGTGAGCTGGTTGATCTGCTCCTTGAAGGCGAACTGGACGCCCTTCTGCGTGCCCGCGAGTTCCACCTGCCGGAGCGTGTTGCTGGCTGAGTTCACGATGAACTGGTAGGTCATGCCCTGTTTGAGCAGCGTCATGCGGTATGCCACGTCGTCCTCATTGTTGCCCGACTGCTCCTTGCTGGAAAGCGTCACGCCCATGCCGGCCAGCGTGGTCAGCATCTCGGCGCTGTTGTCTTTGGTCAGGATCTGGAAACCCTGGGCCAATGGGTGCCCATCGCCCAGGAAAAAGCCGCCGATGACAAGCCCCAGCGCGGTGATGTCATTGTTGGCCGCCTCGAAGGCCTTGAAAGAGGTCACGGAATACTGGCGGGTGCCGGGGCGGTAGGTCCAGACAGTGACGCCGTTCGAGATGACGAGGAGGCGCTGCTGCGGGGTGTTGTCGGAGGAGAGCTGGATCAGCTCCGCCCGGAAGCGGCCGGGCCGCTTGGCTATGATGCGGGCCTGTTCTCGGAACGTGAAGGAGATGCCCCGCTTGCTGCCCGTCATCTGGAAGTCGGACCGCGACTGGAGCATCCCTGCCACCGCCAGCGGCCTCAGCGCCCTCTTGAGCGGCAGGAGATCAGGTCCAGGCGCCGGAGACATGGGAGGGGCCGGCGCAGCAGGTGCGGCGGGAGGGGCCTGTACGGCGGGAGGGGCCGGCGCGGGCGTCTGTGCCTGTCCGGGGCCGGTCAGCCCGAACGCCCCAGTCAGGGCAAGAAGCGCAGTGCGGGAATGGAATGGGAGAGGGCGGAAGTGGTGCAACAGAGTTGTCCTCCTTGGGGTAGCTGACGACTATTGTACCATAAGCACAGTCGGTTTGACTTTCGCGCCCAGAGTCATAATAAGCCTTTCGTGTAAGCCTTTCGTGCCGCACGGCAAAGAGACTGCCGACCTCAGGCGGCAAAGGAATTGCCCCTTCGGTTCAGGTCGGCCTTTCCTGTGTGCGTATCACGGAACCCGCGTTCGGGTCTAAACATGGAATACGAGCCTGCTTCCAGGCACCGACGAATCGGAAGATGAGCGACCTCACGCCGTATATCCTGTTCCACGTCCAATTTTTCGGCGGCACCCTGAAGGTGGTTGGGCGTGGGTTCAAACTGACGTACCCGCGAGATAGACCCCCTACATCATCGCCCACAGAAGGCAACTCGCGCTGATCGAGGGCCTGGTTCGCTTCTCAAAGGGAAAGGCAAACCAGGCCCTCTTTTTCGCCCCTGTCTCGCCCCGATCCTCGACCAATTTTGCCTCAATTCTTGATGGGAATGTTCCCCTGCGCCCACCTCCCACCTCAGCTTTGCACTGTGAAAACGGATGCAAACTCAACAAGACGCCTAGCGTACGATTTTTCGTTTCGTGAGCAGACCCCCTCTACACCGCGAGGGAAGGAGGGAGGGGCAAGCCGTTCGCCTTCAGGCGATGGTCGCTGACGTTTCTCCCTGTCTTCATTTTCTAACCCTTGCCGCCGCGCGGCCTTGAACGAGGAGGGATGGAAGACGCGGGCCGGGCTGGTCGAGCCGCTGGGGCCGGGTTTAAGGACGCCGGTGGGAGAAAGCGGCGCGAATCGGGTCTGGCAGGAGCGCCGCCTGACACGCCCTGACTCTCCACCGGCGGGCGCGGTGGGGGGACGAAGCCGGGCGTCTCGCGGCGGACGATCTTTTTGCCTTGCAGCTTCTCGATGGCGGCGAGGTTGGACAGCTCTTCCGCGCTGACCAGGGAGAAAGCGTCCCCCATGCTGCCCGCGCGGCCGGTGCGCCCGATGCGGTGGACGTAGTCCTCCGGCACGGCGGGCAGCTCGAAGTTGATGACGTGCGGGAGCTGGTCAATATCCAGGCCACGGGCGGCGATGTCGGTTGCTACCAGGACGCGCACGGCCCCGGATTTGAAGTCAGCGAGGGCACGTGTGCGCTGGGGCTGGCTGCGGTCGCCATGGATTGGGGCGGCGGAAACGCCGTCCTTGCCGAGATTCTTGGCGAGCTTGTCCGCGCCGTACTTGGTGCGCGTGAAAACGAGTGCCTGCGCGATCTTCTCGCCGCCGTTTCCCCCGGCCAACAGATAAACCAGAAGGGCGCGCTTGTCCTCTTTCTCGGCCAGGTAGACCGACTGGCGCACCAATTCGCTCTCCGCATTGCGCCGGGCCACATCTACCCCCACGGGCGCGTGCAGAAAGCCGTCGGCCAGCGTCCGGATCTCGTCTGTGAAGGTTGCCGAGAACAGCAGGTTCTGGCGGCGGGCGGGCAGCAGCGCAAGCACCCGGCGGATATCGCGGATGAATCCCATATCCAGCATCCGGTCGGCCTCATCCAGCACAAAGATCTCGACGCGGCTCAGGTCGAGCGTCTTCTGCCCCAGATGGTCGAGCAGACGGCCCGGTGTGGCGACCAGGATGTCCACCCCCTGCCGCAACGCCTCGATCTGCGGGTTGATGTTGACCCCGCCGAAGACCACGGCCGACTTTAGAGGGAGGTGCTGTCCGTAGACGCGCACACTCTCCTCCACCTGTGCGGCAAGCTCCCGTGTCGGCGTCAGGACGAGCGCGCGCACGGGTCGCCGGGACGCCGCCGACTGCGATGGGGAGGCAAGGAGGCGCTGCAAGAGCGGGAGTGTGAATGCCGCCGTCTTGCCGGTGCCGGTCTGTGCCCCGGCCAAAACGTCGCGCCCTTGCAGAATAGGCGGGATGGCTTGGGCCTGGACCGGCGTCGGCGTTTCATAGCCCGAGTCCGCGAGAGCGCGCAGGAGTTCGGCGCGCAGGCCGAGCGAGGCGAAAGACATAGTGGTAGCTTCTCCTAGACATTTCTCTTTCCACTGTGGCGCGCCGCCTTAAACCCGTTGAGGAACCCGAACCTGCGCGGGCGGGGTACAATAGAAACGAGGTATCGGCATGGACCGTCGCATTTTTCAGGCTGAGACAACGAATGGCAAGGCGCACCGGCGCACATCGCTTCGCATGGCGACCGCCGTGCTGATGGCGGGTGGGCTGGCGCTATGGCATCTGCGCGGGGGCGGTCTGCCCCTGGGCAGGAACGGGGGTATGATCCTGCTGCTGGCGCTTCTGACGGCGGGCTACCTCTACGCCCGCGTCCGCCTGAAGCGCTCCCAGAGCGGCCTGCGCGAGACCCCCGCCGCCGCCAAACGTCCCGCCCGCCGCGTCCGGTTCCCCGCCGCCCCGCCGGAGTAAACACCATGATCAATGAGCTGAAACGGATCGTCGGCGACGACGGCGTGCTGGCCGGGAAGGGCGAGCGGGCCGTCTACGAGAACGACGCTTACCCACTCGAAAAAGCCGCGCCGCTCGCGACCGTCCTGCCGCGCACGACCGCGCAGGTCGCCGAGGTCGTCAAAGTGTGTGCGCGGCACAACATTCCCTTCGCGCCGCGCGGGGCTGGGACGGGCCTTGCCGGCGGGACGCTCTGCCCCGGCGGCATCCTCATCGGCGTCGCCCGCATGGACCGCATTCTGGATATTGACCTGCGGAACCGCAGGCTGACCGCCCAGGCCGGGGCGGTCAACATTGCCTTGACCAAGGCGGTCGCCGCTGACGGCTACCTGTATGCGCCCGACCCGTCCTCGCAGGGAGCCAGCACCCTGGGCGGCAACATCGCCAACAACGCGGGGGGGCCGCACACGCTCAAGTATGGCGTCACCGCGAACCATGTTTTGGCCGTCGAAATGGTCTTGCCGGACGGCAGCGTCGTGACGCTGGGGGACCGGACTGAGGACGTCAACGGCTACGACCTGCTCGGGCTGGCCCTCGGCTCAGAGGGGACGTTCGGCATTGTGACCGAGGCAACCGTCCGCCTGACCCGCGCGCCCCAGGCCGTGCGGACTTTGCTTGCCGTTTTTGACACCGTAGATGATGCCACGCAAACCGTCTCGGATATCATCGCCGGGGGCATCGTCCCCGCCGCATTGGAGATGATGGACGCCGTCATCTTGCAGGCGGTCGAGGACGCCTTCCACTTCGGCTTCCCGCGCGATGCCGGGGCCATCCTGATCATCGAGCTGGATGGACTGGAGGCGGGTCTGGAGGCGCAGGCGGACCGCGTCCGCACCGTGTGTGGGGCGAATGCCGCCCGCGAGGTCCGGCAGGCGCAGACGCCCAAAGACCGGGCGAACCTGTGGGCCGCCCGAAAGAAGGCCGTCGGCACTTTGGGACGCCTGGCCCCATCGTGCGTCACCCAGGACTGCGTTATCCCGCGCTCCAAGCTGCCCGAAGTCCTGCGCGCCATCGCTGCCATCGGCGTCAAATACGACCTCCGCATCGCCAATGTCTTCCACGCGGGCGACGGCAACCTGCACCCGGCGACCCTCTTTGATGAGCGCAAACCCGACGAAGTAAAGCGCGTCTTGGCCGCCTCGCACGAGATACTCGAGCTGTGCGTCGGCGTCGGCGGCACCCTGACCGGCGAGCACGGCATCGGCGTCGAGAAGCGCGACTACATGCCCCTCCTGTTCCCGCCCGAGACCTTGCGAACGATGGCCGAGGTCCGGGCCGTCTTCAACCCGACGGGCCTGTGCAATCCCGGCAAAGTCCTCCCTACCTCCCACGGCTGCGCCTACGATATCCAGCCCCGCACGGGCGCGGTATCGGTCTAGTCAATGAATAAAGCCGTCGAGATGCTGAAGGCATTCGGCTGGAATGTGGAACCTCGATAGCCTGCCGCCTTGCACCTGCCGCCGGAGGTCAATGCCCGCTTCCACCGTCTGCCCGCAGAGTACGTTCAGTTCTTGGAGCAGGTACGGTGCTGTGTCAACGCCGCCGAAACCGTTTGGTTTCTCACCGAGGATGATTTTGGAGGCACATCAGATTCGGCTTTTCTCTGGAACGAGTTTGAAGTGATGAGCCTTGAAGCCGCTGAGAATGACAGCGATCTGGCAGGTTCCGTGACTCAATTTTGGGACGGGCACTTGCCTATTGTTATGTCGGTCAAGTCAGGCTATGCCTTTCTGGCGTTATCGCTGACGACTGAGAACTACGGGAAAGTTGTGATAGGGTACGCGCCTGAGTTCGAGGATGCTGATATTGTCTGTGATTCGTTCCAGCAACTACTGAGCCGGTTGCTGAAAACTGCGGAAACCGCTCCAGGAACACTTCTAGCCGACTTCATTTGGGGAAAATGAACCGCTTCATCTTGACGTGACACGACGCAGCATTTTGGAGACTGAACATGATCGCCACTGGGCAGGAGTTTGAAGTGACCCAGGAGCGCATCGCCTACTTTGAGCGCCTGCTGGGGCAACTGCGCGCGACGGCAACGCCGGAAGAGTTCGGGATAATGGCGAGCGGCTACCGCACGGAACTGGAGCGGATGCAAGCAGAACTGGTAGACTGGTTGACACGGCCCCTAGACAGTCAAGCAAGGCAGTCAAGAGTAAGCCGTAGCCGCTTGAATAAAGCGATCCACCTTAAAGGCGAAAAGGAAGCCGAAGCCCAACAGTACGACAAACCTCTCTATGATCAAATCTGGCGCGTCTTCGACCGTGATTCGTTCCCGCCGGGTAGTTTCAACAGCGCCATTCGCAAAGCCGAAGCGGCTGGCTTTCAGGTCGCCTACACGAACGAGGCGTTCGAACTATGGTATTTGCTGCACTTTGATGACCATCGGGCGGCGCTGCAACGTGGCCAATACGCTGTGATGCTCAAAGATCGTCTTGGACACGAATATCGCA
>JANLUQ010000558.1:0-5140 GCA_031363565.1 Armatimonadota bacterium
GCGACGAGGAATAGGATGCCGGGGATAGGCAGGCCCAGCAGAGTGCCCTGACCAAGCCGTGCGAAGCCCGCCGGAAACCCCGAAAACGGCTTGCCCAGGCTGATGCCCTCGGCGATGCCCCGGTAGGCCGCCAAGGTCGCCAGCGTGACGATCAAGGGGTGGACCCGCACATACGCGATAAACACGCCGTTTAAAAGCCCTGCCGCCGCGCCGGAGAACAGGGCCAAAGTCGCGCCCAGCCATATGGGGAGGCCGTGCGCGAAGCACAGCCCGAAGACGACGGCGGACAGCGCCATGGTCGAGCCGACCGAGAGGTCAATGCCCGCCGTCAGGATGATCAAAGTCATCGGCAGGGCCAGCAAGGCCAATTCCCAGACGTGCGTGGACAACTCGACCTGCGCGGGCGCGGCCAGGAAGGCCGGACTGAGACGGCCCGCCGTCAGCAGCAAACCGACCAGAAGCAGCAGCAGAACCGCCTCCTGCCGCACCGAGGCGAGCAGCCGCCATGCGGGGGTAGAGCGCGCGCGCGAAGCGATCATGGCCTGCCCCTCCTCGCCGACCGGCGGCCCAAATGGTCCGCCAGCACGGCGGCCAGGATAAACGCGCCCTGGATGGCCCGCTCCCAATACGCCGCCGATTCGCCCAGCCGCAAAAAGACCAGCATGGGCCGCACCAGGCCCAGCAGCAGGGCCGCCAGCACCGAGCCGAGGACCGTCCCGCGCCCGCCGCTGATCGAGGTCCCGCCGACCACGACGCAGGTGACGACTAACAGCTCGAAGCCCTGCCCGACGCCCGCCTCGATGACCGAGAGCCGGGGAACGCTGACGACAGCGGCCACGGCGGTCAAGAACCCCGTTATTGTGAAGACGAACAGCTTCAACTGGGGCAGGGCCAGCCCGGTCAGCCGCGCTGCTTCGGGGTTGCTGCCCGCTGCGTAAAGGCGTCTGCCCAAGGGCGTCTCCCGCGCCAGACCGATCGCCAGCAGAGTCACGACCAGCGCGGTCCACACGCTGAACGGGACGGCCAAAAACGTCCCCAGCCCCAGGACGCGCAGGCCCGGCGGCATGTCTGTGATCTCCGACCCGTTCAGCAGCGTCAACTGGACCCCGTGCAGGACCGTCAGCATCCCCAGGGTCACGATGATGGACGGCATCCGGCCCACCGTCACCAGCAGCCCATTCGTCAAGCCCAGCGCCGCGCCGAGCAGCAGCGTCAGGCCGACGCCCACCGCGACCGGCATATGCGCGTGGGTGGGGGAGGTCAGCAATCCCAGCACAGCCGCCAGCAGGCCAAGCTGCGCGCCGACCGAGATGTCTATCTCGCCCAGGATGATTACGAAGGTCAGGCCGCAGGCGACGATGACCGTGGGGGCCGCAGACACCAGCATGTCCCGCAGGTTGCCCGGCGCGACGAAGGCCGGATTGACCAGCCCCACCGCCAGCAGCGTCAGCAGCAGCAGGCCCAGCACGCCCCATTCGCGCCGCCAGGCCACCCGAATCGCCGGCAGGCGCCGCGCCTTCTGTTGTGTCTGTGTGGTCATATAAGAGTTCGGTTAGGTGGGCGAACACAAGGTTCGCCTATGGGGTGCCTACGGGGTGACATGATGTGGGGGCGAACCTTGTGTTCGCCCTTCTTAGCTTCTTGGCCGCCGGCCGAATAGCCGGGCCCTTCAGGGCATGGTTCGCTTAGGTTCTCGGAAGCGCCAGGGCCAAGATCTTCTCCTCAGACGCCCCGCCGCGCGGCATCTCGCCCGCGATACGCCCCTCGCGCATGACCAGGATGCGGTCGCTGAGGGCCAGTATCTCCGGCAGGTCTGAGGAGATCACCAGCGTCGCCATGCCCTCCCGTGCGAGCTGGCGGATCAGGTGGTAGACTTCCGCCTTCGCACCTACGTCCACGCCGCGCGTCGGCTCGTCCAGCAGCAGGACGCGCGGCTTCGTCGCCAGCCACTTGCCCAAGGAGAGCTTCTGCTGGTTGCCCCCGGAAAGCGTGTTCGCCGCCACATCCGGCCCGGCGGCCTTGACCGCGAGGCTCCGCATCAGGTCCGCGACGATGGCCTTCTCCCGGCCGGGCGTGCGGAACCCAGCCGCCGTTAGCGACCCTTGCACGGCCAGCAGCAAGTTCTGGCCGACCGACAGTGGCAGCACCAACCCTTCCCGCTGCCGGTCCTCGGGGACGAGCGCGATGCCGTGCGCCAGGGCCGCTGCCACCGAGCCGGGTGGGAGCCGTTCGCCGCCGACCGTCACCGTGCCCGCCGTCGGCGTCTCGATCCCGAAAATGGCACCGGCGACCTCGGAGCGGCCCGCGCCGATCAAGCCCGCCAGGCCGACGATCTCCCCGGCCCGCAAGGTGAACGACACCTCCGCGAACTGCCCAGCCCGGCCCAATCCCCGCACGTCCAGCAAGACTGCGCCCTCCGCCTCCGCTGCCTCCGGTGGTTCCTCGGCCAGCAGCTCGCGTCCCACCATCCGCTTGACCAATTCGTCCCGGCTGACCTCGGCGAGCGGGTAGCTGCCCACCAAACACCCGTCGCGCAGGACCGTGACCCGGCTCGCCAGGGCATAGACCTCTTCCAGCCGGTGGCTGATATAAAGGACGGCGACACCCTCGCTCTGAAGCTGCCGGAGGATGCGGAATAAGGTCTGCACCTCGCGAGCGGACAGCGAGGCCGTCGGCTCATCCAAAATCAGCAGGCGGCTCTGATGAGACAGGGCACGGGCCAGCCCCACCATCTGCCGCTGTGCCAGGGACAATTCTTCCAGGGGCCGATGCAGGTCCAGCGTCTCGCCCAGCCTGTCCAGCAGCGCCTTCGCCTCGCGCTCCATACGCGGCCTGTCCAGCAGCCCAAGCGCCCGGCGCGGCTCGCGGCCCACGAAGATGTTGTCTATCGCGCTCAGGTGAGGGAAGGCCGTGGACTCCTGGTGCAGTGCGACAATGCCGGCCGCCTCCGCCGCCCGCAGGTCGCCCGGCGGCAGTAGAACGCCATTGACCCGCACCGCGCCGCCGTCGGGCCGAACCGCGCCCGAAAGGCACTTGATAAAAGTGGACTTGCCCGCGCCGTTCTCCCCCAGCAGCGCGTGAACCTCGCCGGGCGCGATAGTTAAGCCGACATCGGAAAGCGCGCGGACGCCGCCGTAAGCTTTGCTCAGGCCGGACACTTCGAGAAACGGTGGGATCATCGGGGCCATGGTAACACGCCTGCCGCCGTCTGTCAAGTCGCTTGCTCGTGATTTATTTCACAGGGTACAATTACGTCAAACAGTCATGAGAGGGATAAGTGGATGGCTTCGAGGGACGACATGGGGGACAATCCGGACTGGACGGCGGGAATCGCCGAGCGCAAGATCCAGGATGCGATTGACGAGGGCCTGTTCGACAACCTGCCGGGCCGGGGCCAGCCGCTCGACCTGTCCACCAACCCGTTCGAGCCGCCTGGTATGGGTGCGGTCAACCGCCTGCTCAAGCACAATAAGGTGCTGCCGCTCTGGCTGCTGCTGGAACAGGAGATCGAGGCCTCGCGCGCCCTGGCCCTCGCGACCCTGGCCCGCTGGGAGGCGTCCGAACCGGGCCTGCGCGAGACCGCCGACTATGCGCGCCTGCGGGCCTCGGCGCGGGAGGCTTATGCGCGGCACCTGAAGCAGACCAACGACCTGATCCTGAAGTACAACTACTCCAGCCCCTTTGCCCACCGCGCCCCGATCCCGTTCATGCTGAAGCGGCGGCTGGAAGAGTTTGACGCGCAGTATGGGGCGGGATAGGGCGCGGGGCGCTTCGTTCCGCTACTTGGCCTTCTTCCTCTTCGCAAGCTGAAACACCGTCGGCGGCAGTTTTGCACCGCGCAACGCCTTCAGGTCCGGCTTGGGTAGGGGAACAGATAGTGTCTTCTGCCCCTTCAGCATTCGTCTGAAGAAGCCTGCTGGACTGTCTAGGCGAGTGATCTTCCCCGTCGTCGCATTCACATCGGCCCAAAGGTAGCTGTCTGATCCTGTGGTCGCATCTGGGTTCATGATTTCAAAGCGCCAAAGTAGCGCCTGCGGACCTGGATAGCCATCGGGATACCAGACCTGTAGGTCCGCCGCTTTTATAACTGGGTGCGCCCAACCCTTTTCCCGCGCGATAATAGTAAGTGCCTGCTCCCCCGTCAAGTTTACCTGAAGAGGAATGACTACAGGATCATCAATCAGCATGTAGTGAAGCACATGACCACCATCTGCATCCATTGTTACGTTAATTAAGGATGCCAAAGCAACTCCCCGGAAAACTCTCCGCCATGTGAAGTCGTACTGGCGACTCCCAGCGTAATAGTCGTGATGTGTAAGCGTCCACACGCCATCCAAAACGATGCCTGTGGTCTTGAAGAACTCAGTCACATGGACAAATGCTTGATCTGGTGCGATCAATGGGGGGCCACTGCCTCCCGATGTCTTTGTGTCGTTGTAGACTTCTACTGCTAAACCTGTCTCACGATCAAGCAACACGCTCGAATTCGACCCGCTCAGGTATACGCTGTCCCGCCCACGCCGGGGGCCTTGGGTGCGCCGATAGCTTAGAAAGTCATGGCCTAGCACCTGCCTTGCGGCGGATGCTTCGGCGGCAGGCACGAAAAGGGGCAACATGGCCCCAGAGGGTGCCGCTATTGCTGGGGTCAAGAAACTGATGCACCAGCAAAGAGCGGTTAATATGACGGTGGGCTGCCTGTTCATAGCGTGCCCCCTTTCACTTGATAGAAGGTACTGTCGTCGTTGCGTCACCGGCTATTCGACAACTGCCATAGCCACCTTTGTTGCCAGGATCGGTGAGTCCAATTTGATCGGTTGCATAGTTGACCGCAAATGTGACGTTTGTAGGCTTCCCATCGGGTTTGTTTGTTATGGGATCATTTCTACCAAACGTGAGGGCCTGCCAGAAGCTGTTTGCCCAAATAGCATGAGCAGAGGTACTGCCAGTACCGTAGTTGATAACGCTGTTGAACCCTATGGCGCATCTCGCGCCCAGTGCCACGGTCCCATCTGGCAAGTTACCGGCGTCCCAAATGTTTCCTTGGCCTTGCACCGAATATGTTGTGTAGCAACCCTCCCAAACAGCTATCTGTAACTTTGAGAAGGGCTGAGGGAGCGGCCCACCTGGAGATGATAAGGCG
>JANLUQ010000618.1:0-2480 GCA_031363565.1 Armatimonadota bacterium
ACAGAACTAAAATCGGCAGAGATAATTGCAGGGCGACCAGGATAGAGCGGCGGGCAAGGTCCATCGCCTGTAGTTCGTGCATGGGTTCCTCCACCCAGCTTATACCATACTTCTACGGGGATGCCCAATAGAGAATGCAAGATGGGGCGGGATTTCGCGGCTGAGGCTAACGGCTATCGCTCTGATTGAGGCCGATGGAAAGGCTGCCAATGTGGTCGGTTTCTTCGCTGCTGAGTCTGTACCAGGGAGGGTCCATTTGATCGCGGAAGGCATCGGCTTCCTCGTCATCACCCTTACCATCTGCGATTAGCTGGTGAAGCTCGATTAGTAGCCGCTTGTATGTCACAGAATCAGGATTGTCGACGAATTGACTGTTCACCATGGCTTACACTTCATTCATTTACCACGGGCCGGAAAACGAATGCCACCAGACCTGAAAACCTTCAAGTCTGGTAGCGGCTTCCTCACTTGCGCCGACTGAACCGGCTCCTCGGCCACGCGGTGCGGCCTCGGCTTGGCCGCAATGGCGCGCGGTACCGACTTCATATCCAGCGCCTGCCACCCGTTTCGGGCTGGCTGGGTGCGGACGGCGGGAACTCGACCTTGAGCGGATCAATGCCGAGATCGCGAAAGATACTGCCCATCTTGTCCTTTTTGGTGCGCGATAATCCAACAGACTGGACATCCCGAGCATATCTAAGCAGTCAAGAGGACGGGTAGCCTGCTGACCGGAGCAACTGCTCCACTTCTTTTACGGTCATCCGTATCACCTCCCCGTGTTGATGTGTGAAGACCTGCGGCCTTATCGCGGATTATACCACCGGAGAAGATGGCTTTGGGGTAAGGGTTGGGTCAGACAGCAGCAGGCAGGACATTATGAGGCCAACGCGGAAGTTACACCAACCATGAAATCAATGCTTTTCGCCCTTTCCCTCAGCTCACTCCTGCTTTTCTCGAATGCCGCTCTTTGCATACCGCCCGTAGATATGCCGCAGAAAATACCACTATCTCCTGCGATGGTGGTCAACGAGACGGGGTTTGGGGAGGCGGTCAGACTGGTGGATGAGCAGGCATTGGCGGGCGACCCCAGAGCCGGACACGGCGGGAAGCCGACTTCTCCCTGGTTCCCGGAGTGGACGGCGTGGCACTACCCGGCGCGGGCTTATCTGGACCTGGGACGGGCGTACCGGGTCTCGGACGTGTATCTGTACGACGGAGAGGGGGCGGGCCTGGTCACGATCTCAGCGGGCAGGCCGTTCCGGTGGACGCCGCTGCTGACAGACGATCTGAGTCACTTCAACGTCTGGAACGCGCATCCGGTGAGTGTCACCACCCGCTACCTAGAGATCACGCTGGCGGACGCCGGGACGAAAGTGCCGGAGATCATCATCTATGGGGTGCCGGTCGGGCCTGCCGAGGCTGTGCCGATCCCTGTCGTTCGTCCCCTGCCCACGATGGACCAGTTGATCGGCGTCAATGCGTTTGTTGACGACCCATTAGACAAGATGACAGTCGGGGGGTTTGTGCGCGAGTATCATAACTGGGACTGGGACGAGGGGGACGGCAAGACGTACCTCGGCTATCCACACAACGAGAACAAGTGGAACCCAAGTTATGGTGCGGGCGGTGGATGGGACTTCGATGCCTATTACGCGCGGCTCAAAGCGGCGGGGGTGATGGTCTGCCCGGCGATCCAGGGGGGTGCAGCCTGGCTGCGGACACCGGGGCAGGGCAAGGCCGGCGATAAGCCGGTCCCAGCCGGGCAGTCTGCGACCGCGCCGGCCTCTTACGCAGCCCATGCCGATCACCTGTTCCAGTACGCGGCCCGCTACGGCAGCGTGCGAGTGGCGGATGCCAGGCTGAAGCTGGCGGCAGACCAGCCGCGAAGGTCAGGCTTGGGTTTGCTCCGCTATTACGAGAACTGGAACGAGGAGGACGCCTGGTGGGCCGGACGGGATACCTACTTCCAGCCTGCCGAGTTCGCGGCGATGTGCAGCGCAGACTATGACGGCGACCAGGGCCGGATGGGACGCGGCTTCGGGGTCAAGAACGCCGACGCGCAGGCGAAGCTGGTCATGGGCGGGTTGGCAGGGCTGAACCTGGATTTTGTCCGCACGATGAAGGCATGGGCGGACGTGTACCGGGGCGGCAGCTTCCCCTGTGACGTGTTAAACTTCCACCACTATAGCAACAGCGGGGGCGAGCAGAGCAAGGGGCAGGTGGGAATCAGCCCCGAGGCGGACGGTCTGCAGGGCAAGGCGGCAGCCCTGGTGGACTACTGCCGCCGCGCGCTGCCGGGGAAAGAGGTCTGGGTGACGGAGTTCGGTTATGATACCAATCCACGCTCACCCCAGCGCGCCCCAGCCATCGGCGGCTACTCGGCGGAAGAGGTTCAGGGGCAATGGCTGGTCCGTTCCTACCTGGCCCTGGCGGCGGCCAATGTGGACCGAGCGGCGATGTTCATGCTGCGCGACGTGGAC
>JANLUQ010000619.1:0-2598 GCA_031363565.1 Armatimonadota bacterium
GACCCTTCATGTCGAGAAGCACTTCACTTCTACGGAAGTCGTCCGGGACATCGTGATCGGCATGTCGGACGGTTTGACGGTGCCCTTCGCCCTTGCCGCCGGTCTGACCGGCGTCGTCGCCGCCTCGCACATCATCGTCACGGCGGGGCTGGCCGAAGTCGCCGCCGGCTCCATTGCCATGGGACTGGGCGGCTACCTTGCGGCCCGCGGTGATGCCGAGCACTATGCCAATGAGCGGAAGCGGGAGCAGCACGAGGTCCAGGCTCTGCCGGACAAAGAGGCGGCGGAGGTCGCCGAAGTCTTCCTTAGCTATGGTCTGACGACCGAGCAAACCGCCCCGCTCGTCGCGGCCTTGCAGGCGAAACCGGACGCCTATGTGGATTTCATGATGCGGTTCGAGCTGGGCCTGGAAAAACCCGATCCGAAACGCGCTTTGACCAGCGCGATGACGATCGCCGGGGCCTATATCGCCGGTGGCCTCATCCCGCTGAGTCCCTACTTTCTGCTGTCACGGGTTCATAGCGCTCTGACCTGGTCGGTCGTCGTCACGCTGGCTGCTTTGGCCGTGTTCGGCTTCTTCAAGTCAAAAGCTACGGGCGCGCCCGCCGTCCGGGGGGCAGTGCAGACCGTCCTGATCGGCGGCCTTGCCGCCGCCGCTGCTTTTTTGATCGCGCGGTTGTTCTCGGGGACGTCAGGATGACACCGAAGGTGGCGAAGCTGGAAAGAGCCTGGGCGTTCGCGAAGAAGAACCCCGTGCCATACATTGCCGCCCTCGGCCTGCTGCTCGGCGGGGCGCTGCATTTTCACCAGCCGGCCCTCGCCCGCTGGGTCTGGCTGGCGACACTCATCGGCGGCGGCACGCCGCTGGTGTGGCGGACGCTGCGTGGGATGGTGCAGGGCAAGTTCGCCTCTGATGTCGTCGCCATGCTGGCAATCATCACGGCGGTCGCGATGGACCAGGCTTTCGCCGGGGTGGTCATCGTTCTGATGCAGGCGGGAGGGGAAGCGCTGGAGAGCTACAGTCTTGGGCGTGCCTCCTCCTCGCTCGACCAATTGCTGGCCCGTGCGCCCCGGATGGCTCACAGAAAGACCGGCGGAGAACTGGCCGAAGTCGAAGTGGTATCGGTGCATCCGGGGGATATACTCGTGGTGCGTCCCGGCGACCTGATTCCGGTGGATGGGACCCTGCTGTCCGCGCAGGCCGATGTGGATGAGTCGGCCCTGACCGGGGAGCCGATCTCTCGGGTCAAGGACCTCGGCGACGCGCTCCTGAGCGGCAGCGTCAACACCGGCGGCGCCTTCGAGATGCGGGCGGACAAGGTCAGCGCGGACAGCCAGTATTCTAAAATCGTGCAGCTTGTGCGCCAGGCGCAGGAGGAGAGACCGCCGCTCCAGAGGCTGGCGGACCGCTATGCCGTCTGGTTCACGCCGCTGACCCTGGTTATGTGCGGGATCGGGTGGTGGGTCACTGGGGAGGCGCGCACGGTTCTGTCCGTCCTGGTGGTCGCCACGCCCTGCCCGCTCATCCTGGCCGTGCCGGTCGCGGTCATCAGCGCCATCAACCGGGCGGCAGGCAGGGGCATCATCGTCAAGGGTGGGACGGCGTTGGAGCAGATCGCGGGCGCGCAGGCATTCGTGTTCGACAAGACGGGGACCTTGACGCTGGGGACGCCGGTCGTGGAAGCGGTGATCCCGTTCGACGGCTTGACGCCCGGTGAGATACTTCACGCGGCGGGCAGCGTTGAGCAGCTCTCCTCGCATCTGCTGGGACGGACCCTGGCGGCAGCAGCGCAGGCGGGAGGCCCGCTGACGCTGCCAACCGGGTTCCAGGAGGTGGCGGGCCGGGGCGTGGAGGCGGACGTAGATGGGCAGCACGTCCTGGTCGGCTCGCCGCGCTTTCTGAAGGAGCGGATCGGCAGCGCCGGACCCGCCCAGAACGGAGCTACAGGCGCCCTGGAGGCTTATGTCGCCGTTGGGGGCAAGGCGTCAGGCGTGATTCGCCTGAACGACGGGCTGCGCCCCGGCGTGGACACGATGCTGCTGCGGCTCAAGGAGATGGGTGTGCGGCACACGGTCATGCTGACCGGAGACAACGCCGCGAACGGAACCGCCATCGGGGCGAAGATCGGGCTGGATGAGGTGAAAGCCAATCTCCTGCCGGAAGACAAGGTCAAGGCTCTACAGGAGCTGAAGGCGCGGTATGAGCCGATCGTGATGGTCGGCGACGGTATCAACGACGCGCCGGCCCTGGCGACGGCGACGGTCGGCGTGGCGATGGGGGCGCATGGCACGGGGATTTCGGCCGAGGCCGCCGGGATCGTGCTGCTCGTGGACGATGTGACAAAAGTGGCGGACGCGATGGAGATCGGCAAGCGCATGGTCCGCATCGCGAAGCAGAGTATCGGGGTGGGGCTTGGCCTGAGCTTTGCCTGCATGGTCGCCGCCGTCTTCGGCAAGATTCCCCCGGTCACCGGTGCGCTGCTGCAAGAGGTCATCGATGTGGCAGTGATCCTCAACGCCCTCCGGGCACGCTGAGGAATACAAGTGCTGAGGGAAACAATGCCGGAACAAGGTCACACGCCCAGGTCTGGAGTCACC
>JANLUQ010000621.1:0-4483 GCA_031363565.1 Armatimonadota bacterium
AAAGGTGGATGCTGTCCGGCAGCATGGGATATTTCCTTCAGCAGGTTGACGTTACGCTTTCCCGGTGGCTCCTGCCAAGCCGAGTGATTGAAAACCACTCGCTAGGAAAGGTGTCCTGCGGACACAAGGTATGAACAAAAGACATGATCGCGTGGCGACTACAAGCACATGGACTTGGAGAGGACTATCATCTGTATCCTTCTCTAGGGTCTCGTCTGAAGGACACATCTATCAGCGAGTGGTTTTCAACCACTCGACTCCCGGCCCGGCTCCACAGGAGTGCATCAGACCTTGTCCGGCGCGAACCGTCCATTTCAGACCGTGACCGCTTGTTCAGACCGTGACCGCTTGGAGCGCTGATGGGAATATCCACCAGCCGTGGTGGCTATGGCAGGTTCGCGCCCAGTTCTTTTGGGCAGCCCACCGCTCGAAGTCGTCCAACTGCTGCTTCTGGTCAGCCTTCAGCCGCGCGATGCCGACGAAGTCGGGACTGGTGCTGCGTCTGAGCTGGCTCGTTTGTCTTGCCAACGCACACACCTTTCGTGCCGTACTATGATTGAGGAGTCACACCCTGCGCTTCATGTGCGGCGCACCGCGCCGCAGGGTGATAACGGTCAGCTCAGGCCGGGTCAGGAAGCGCAGGGCCAGGCCGCTGACGCCGATGCCGCGCGTGACATAAAGCTGGGTGCGGCCGGGCCGGATGCCGATGGCGCGGCGCAGGCGGCCCCGGCTGTAGTAGCCGTCGCTCATGCGGCGGCCCATCAAGGAGTGTGTGTAGGGGGCACCGAAGAGGGGCAGGCGCACCTGGCCGCCATGGGTGTGGCCGGCCAGCACCACGTCCACGCCGCGCACGACGGCCTCGGCGATGCCGTCGGGGGAGTGCATCAGCAGCAGGGTGAAGAGGCCGGCTGGGACCCCCTCCAGCGCTTCGTCCAGGCGGTCCAGGTCGTTCACAGGGTCGTCCACGCCGGCCAAAGCGATCTGCGCCCCGCCGCGCTCCAGCAGGACATGGCGGTTCAGAAGGGGCGTGATGCCGCGCTCGGCGAGGGTCCGGGAGAAGGCGTAGGGGCGGACGCCGTTCTTGTGCTCGGAGTTGCCGAAGATGGCATACGCGCCGTCGCGGGAAGGGAAGGCCTGAGCGAGCTGAAAGAACGGCTCGGTTCCTGCCGCTGTGTGGATCATGTCGCCGGTCACGGCAAGAAGATCGGCAGGCGGCAGGGCGCTCGCCAGCCGCTCCAGCAAACGCTCGCGCCGCCCCATCTGATGCATGTGCAGGTCCGAGACCTGGACAATGGTATACCCCTCAAAGGCTTCGGGCAGGCGCGGGGCGTAGAGGTCGAGGTGGACCGTCTCGATGAGATATGGCTCGACGCCGACCGCGTAGGCCAGCAGGCCCAGGGCCGTCGCCCCGATGAAAGCGCCCAGGACCGGCAGGGAGCGGCTCATGGCAGCGCCTTCCGAACGCCGCTGAGAGCATCCTCGGGCTTGCGGGCGACACAGACGACGGTAACGCCGAAGGGTAGGTTCTGCCGGGTGACCAGGCCCGTCTCCCAGCGCGAGAGGGCCAGCAGGGCGGCGTTGACCGGGCCGGCGAAGTTGATCAGGTTCGCCTGTTTCTCGCCCTCTCCCCGCCGCTTCGGGAGCAGGTTGCTGACCTGGCGGAACACCCAAATCAATGGAAACAGGGTGGTGACGGTGTAGGAGGCCCGGTCCACGGTCAAGCCGACGCGCTGGAACAGGTCGCGCAGGTGCGGCACGGTGTAGCGGCGGAAGTGGTGCAGGGCCTCGTCATGCTCGCTCCACAGAGAGGGGAAGGCGGGGACCGTAACCAGGAGCCGGCCGCCGGGCTTCAACACGCGGAAGATCTCGCAGGAGGCGGCCTTGTCGTCATCAATGTGCTCGACGATGTCCATGGCCGTCACCACGTCGAAGGACGCATCCGCGAAAGGGAGGTGGCGGACATCGGCGCGGGCCAGGTCCGCCCCGACGCCGCGCGTGATGCAGAACTGCAAGGCCTCGGGCGCATAGTCCGCGCCGACGACCGATCCGAAGTGGGCCAATTCATCCAGCATCGCGCCGGTCCCGCAGCCGATGTCCAGGATTCGCAGGCGTCCGTCCTGGGGGTAGTGCGTCTGAAGCAGGCTGGTAATCAGGTGGCGGCGGGCGACGAACCACCAGTAGCGGTCCTCGAAGCGGTACATCCGCTCGTATTCTTCGTGTTTCATACGGGGTTTATTAGGCTTTTATCAGGCTTTAGGGTGAGCGGTGGGGGCGGTCCGGGACTTCGTCTCGTTCTGTAAATGCCGGTGCGTCCAGCGGATCAGCGACAGGTCGCGGAGCATCTTCAAGCCGTCGCGGACCATGCTGACTTTAGAGCCTTCTTTGTGCGACCAGCGGATCGGCACCTCGGAGATGCCGTACCCGAGTCGGCGGGCGATGTATAGGGCCTCGCTGTCGAAGGCGAACCCGTCCAGGCGGCAGCGGGAAAAGACGTCCGCCGCCGACTCTGCCGTGAACACCTTGAACCCGCACTGCGTATCGGCGATGCCCGGCACGGCCATAAGCTGCACGGCCTTGTTGAAGCCGCGCCCCAGCCATTCCCGATACCAGGGCTGATGAACGAGGAGATTGGAGGCCCGCAGTGGGCGGGAGCCGATCCCGATAGGTGTCTGTTCTCGCTCCATCGCCGCCAACACGACCTCGTACTCTTCGGCGGGCGTCGCCAGGTCCGCGTCGCAGAACAAGCGTAGATCGCCGCTCGCGCGCAGCATCCCGTAGCGGACCGCATACCCTTTGCCCCGGTTCCCGCCGTAGCTGAGGCACTGGATGGACAGGGCCGGGCGCTGCTGGGCGAAGTCCGCGACGACCTGGGCGGTGCCGTCCGTGCTGCCATCGTCCACGACTAGCATCTCGAACGGCTCGAGGCGAGCCTCGAAGTAGTCCGCTGTCGCGCGCAAGGTCAGCGGCAAACGTTCCGCCTCGTTATAGGCGGGTATAATCACGGAGACGGACATTATCAACCATTATAGGCCGCAGGCGGGCCGAATGTCAAGGGAGACCACCATGCGTCAAGCCGCTCGTCAGGCTGTGCAGTTCGGGGCCGGTAAGATCGGGCGCGGCTTCCTCGGCCAG
This sequence comes from Armatimonadota bacterium, assembly GCA_031363565.1. GTDB lineage: Bacteria > Armatimonadota > Armatimonadia > Armatimonadales > Capsulimonadaceae > JANXMY01. Next base: position 3,133 of record JANLUQ010000621.1, read on the forward strand.
CTCTTGTTCGAGGGCGGCTATCAGACGACGTTCGTGGACGCCGACACCGGCCTGGTGGACGCCCTGAACGCGCGCGGCGAGTACCCCCTGCGGCTTGTCTCTGATACTGCGATACAGGACCTCCGGGTTGGAAACCTGCGCGCCCTGGACGCCCGGCGGGATGCGGACGCAGTGACGCGGGCGGTCGCCGAGGCCGACCTCGTCAGCGTTGCCGTCGGCACCAGTGTCCTGCCCCATCTCGCGCCCGCCCTGGCCGCCGGTTTGAACGCCCGCGCGGCGGCGGGGGGCGGCCCCCTTGACATCCTGCTGTGCGAGAACCAGTGGCACGCCGCCGCCCTGATGCGCGGCCTCCTCCTCCCACATGTCGCTCCCCAAGTGCAGGCATACTTCGAGACGCGGGTCGGCCTGGTCGAGACCGTCATCGGGCGCATGGTCCCGGCGGCCACTGACCGGCACCATGCCGAAGACCCGCTGCTGGTCATCGCCGAGCCGTACAAAGAACTTCCCATCGCGCGGACGATGCTGCGGGGCGACCCGCCCCCCCTGCCGGGCCTGCTCCTGGCCGACGACTTCGAGGCGTATGAGGCCAGGAAGCTGTACGGGCACAACATGAGCCATGCCGCCCTGGCCTATCTCGGCTACGCGCGCGGCCATGAGTTTATCTGGCAATGCGTCGCCGACACAGACGTTTCCGCTGTCTGCCGGGAGGCCCTAGCGGAAGTCGTGCCCGCTCTAGTCGCCGAGTACGGCCTGTCGCGGGCCGCTCTTGCAGCATTTGCAGAAGACCTTCTGCACCGCTTCGCCAACCGTGCCCTCGGTGACACCGTCGCCCGCGTGGCCGCCGACCCGCTCCGCAAACTGCGTCCCCAGGACCGACTCGTCGGGGCCGCCACCCTCTGCCTTAAGCACTCCATTCTCCCCACTGCATTAGCGCGCATTATCCAGGCCGCGTTCCATTACGATGACCCCGCCGACCCAAGCGCACTGGAACTCCAGGTACGGCGGCAGCGGGATGGGGACGACGCCGCGCTAGAAGCCGTGACCGGCATCGCCCCCGGCACCGCGTTGTGGCGGCTGATGCACACCGTTAAGTAACTGATGTTACGCAGTCCCGCCGTAAACGGCAGGTCTGGGGGGCGAGACGCCGACCGCCCTGTGGGCGGGAGAGTAAAGACTGCTCCTGCGGTCGCATACCGGTTGGCCGCAGGCCCCCCAGACCTGCCGTTTACGGCGGGTCGTTTACGGCGGGTCGTTTACGGCGGGTCGTTTACGGCGGGTCGTTTACGGCGGGTCGTTTACGGCGGGTCGTTTACGGCGGGTCGTTTACGGCGGGTCGTTTACGGCGGGTCGT
>JANLUQ010000008.1:0-19248 GCA_031363565.1 Armatimonadota bacterium
CCTGAGTCATGGCGCGCAGGCGGTCGGGGGCGAAGAGACCATCGGGGAAGAGGTATGAGGTGACAATGACGTGGCTCGCGCCCGCATCCAGCCATGCAGCGGCATTTTCGGGCGTGATGCCGCCGCCGACCTGAAGGCCGCCGGGGTAGGCGTCGAGCGCGGAACGGGCGGCGTCCTCGCTGCCTGGTCCGAGCATGATGACGTGGCCGCCGCCCAGACCGTCGCGGCGGTAGAGGGTGGCGAAGTCGGCGGCAGAACGGTCCGAGACATGGTTGGTGATTGTCTGCGCGCCATCGTCGGTAAGTGTGCCGCCGACGATCTGGACGACGCGGCCTGCGCGGAGGTCAATGCAGGGGCGAAAGGCCATTTAGGGTCAGTCCTTACGCATCAATAGGGAGAAGGTATTGGGCAGTTTGGCGACGGTCTCTTTCGGCAGGCTCGGGAGCTGATCCCAATAGGTCTCGGCGTGTTCCTCAAGCTTTTCCAGGCGCAGGCCAGCTTGGAGCAGGGGACTAATGATCTGGCCGAAGGTCTTCTGGCTCTCGTATTTGCGCGAGAGTTCTTCCTTGGGCTTTGCCAGCTCTCCCACATAAGTCGGCCCCCAGCCCTGGTTTGCCTGGGCGGTCGTCTGGAAATAATCGCCGTAAACGGGGTCAAGGCGCAGTTCGGACGCTTCCGTGTCCCAAACCCAAGCCAGCGGGTGGCCTTCAAAGACGTACAAGCGCCCGCCGGGCGCGAGCAGGCGGGCGACCACACCGGCCCAGCCGTCCATGTCGTGCAGCCAGCAGAGTGCGCCGCGCCCGGTATAGACCAGATCGGCGGTGCCGTCGAGTTCGTGTGGCGTGTCTAGGATGTCGCAGCAAAACCACTGGGCAGGGGCGCTCAGGGCGTCTGACTTTTGACGGGCGACGGCGATCATGTCCTCGCTGATGTCCACGCCGACCACTTCTTTCGCGCCGAGGTTCCAGAGCGAGAGCGTGTCCGTCCCGCCCGCGCATTGCAGGTGGATCGCCCGCCCGCACCACGCATTCAGGTCGGCCAGGTAAGGCTGTTCGGCCTCGCCGAAGTTCGTGCCGCCCGCCCGCAGGAACTGGATTCGGTCTTGCAGTTCCTCGGTATAGTGCGCTGCCGCTTCGTTCCAGGCGTTTCGGTTGGACTGGTGCATCTCGCGAACGGTCATCGGTGTCTCCAGACAAAGTAAGGCCCTGGGGAAATCCCCAGGGCCTTATTGTACCTGATTACAGAGGCGGCTACGAAACGGCGATGTCGCCGCGCTCGCCGGTGCGGATGCGGATGGCTTCCAGGACTGGCGTTACGAAGATCTTGCCGTCGCCGATCTCGCCCGTCCGTGCCGCGCCCTCAATGGACTCGACGACGCGGTCCATCAATGTGTCCGCGACCACGACGACGATCTGGACCTTGGGCAGCAGGTTGACCTGGTACTCGGACCCGCGGTAGTGCTGCGTATAGCCCTTCTGCTTGCCGGCTCCCTTGATCTCGGTGACGCTGATCCCGTGGATGCCCAACTCGTCCAGGGCGGATTTGACTTCATCCAGTCGGCTGGGGCGAATGATCGCCTCGATTCTCACCATGGTCTTCTCTCCTTGTTTGGGCTTAATCTATGCCGGCTAGGGCAGGCATGCCCGCATTGTCGCCGGAGTAGCCTTCCTCGCCGTGTTCGGTGATGTCCAGGCCGGCCTCCTCATCCTCATCCGGTGCGCGCAGGCCGCCGCAGACGAGTTTCACGACCGAGCCGATGATGAACGTCGCCACGACCGCCATCCCGACCGTCAGCAGAATTGCCTCAATCTGAGCCAATGGCTGACCCCATGAGGCATCTTTCTGACCGGAGAACGGTCCGCTAGCGATGCCAAGCTGGGCGCTCCCGCCAGAATTGACCAGAGAGTTAACGGCCCCATTGGCGAACAGGCCGGTCGCAAGCGCCCCCCACATTCCGCCGCAGGCGTGAACTCCGAAGACGTCCAGCGCATCGTCGTAGCGGTTGAGCTTGCCCTTGAGCTGAATGGCGAAGAAGCAGATCGGGGACACGATTAGGCCGATCAGCAGGGCGTCAAAGGCATTGACGAACCCGCAAGCCGGGGTGATCGCGACGAGGCCAGCCACTGCGCCCGAGCCAAAGCCAACTGCTGTGGGCTTCTTGAACCGTACCCACTCGATGACCGTCCAGGACATGGCGGCGGCGGCGGTGGCGATGTGCGTGTTGATGAAGGCTGCCGTGGCAACGCCATCGGCGGCGAGCTGAGAACCGGCGTTGAAGCCGAACCAGCCGAACCACAGGAGGGCAACCCCGACGAGGACCATCGGAACGTTGTGCGGGCGCATCTCTTCCGCGCCATGGCCGCGCCGCTTGCCGAGCATCATGCAAAGGACGAGGGCGGAGACGCCAGAGGAGATGTGGACGACGGTGCCGCCCGCAAAGTCAATGGCGTGGATGTTGCCGGTGCCGATCAGGCCACCATCCCAGACCATGTGCGCTAGGGGGTCATAGAAGAAGGTCGCCCAGAGCAGGATGAACAGGCAGTACGCCCCGAACTTCATCCGCTCGGCGACCGCGCCGGAGATCAGGGCAGGCGTAATGATGGCGAACGTCATCTGGAACAGCATGAAGATCGCGCCGGGGATCGTGGGCGCATTCGAGACGGGCGTCGCGCCCGCTCCGGCCCGCAAACCCATCCAACTGAGTGGACTCGCGATGATCAAATGGAGTGGGCCGTTGACGGCAGTCGGGCCGAAGGCGACCGAGTAGCCCCAGAGCATCCACTGGATGCTGATGATGCCGATCGCAACGAAAGACATCATCAGCGTATTCAGGACATTCTTGGAGCGCACCAGCCCACCGTAGAAGAGGGCCAGGCCGGGCGTCATCAGCATGACCAGGGCGGTCGCGACGATCATCCAGGCGGTGTCGCCCCGGCTCGCGCCTTCGGGGGTCAGCGTGGCATTAGTGATGTTTTTGAGGCTGGAGGCACTGGAGATGGCTGCAACAGGCTTGACAGTGTCATCCTGGACCATCGTGCTTCCGTTGATATTGGCGGGAGCGGCAGTCGCCGCAGGCGGCTGGGCAGCGGGCACGGCGGTTGGGGCCTGCGCGTAGACGGCCAGAGACAGCGGCAAAAGCGCCAGCACGCCGAGCGCGTGACGCCAGAAGTTGGATTTCACGAAAAAGCATCCTCCTGAAGGGGGTAAGTTTACCGGGGTGCTTCATCGCGTGTGCCGGAAGGCTGCTTGCCGGGCGTCTCTGCCTGGAAGTGGATTGATTCTAGCACAGGCCGGGAACCTTTGTCAAGGCTCTGGGCGTGCCACGTTGATCTTTATTTCCGCCTGGTATCCGCCTGCTTCACAAATCGGAGGCGAGATGCTCCACGAACTTGTCCTGCGCGTTCCCCGCCTGGCGTGCCGTGCCGGGGAAATTATTCATCAGCAGCGAGAAGGCATACAGCGTCCCCGAGCGGCCGGTGACGTAGCCGGATAGGGCGCGCACCTGGCCCAATGTGCCGGTTTTGGCATGGACATTGTTAGCGGCAGGTGTCCCCTTCATGCGGCTCTTCAGTGTGCCGTCCACGCCCGCGATCGGCAGCGAGTCGTACCAGACGTGCCAGTCCGGCTTCTTGTGCATCCCCAGCAGCAAAGCGGCCACGGCGCGGGCGGTCACGAAGTTACGCCGCCCCACCCCACAGCCGTCCACCATCCCCAGTGCCGAGGTGTCCAGGCCCAGGCTACGCAGGAAGGTCGTTTCGCGCATGTGGCCGATGTCATAGGAAAGAGGAGTGTCCCCATTCGTGCCGATCAGCCGCACCAGAGATTCGGCCAGCAGGTTGTCACTGGGCTTGTTCATGCGCGGGAGGTACTGGGCCAGCGGCAGGCTGAGGTGTTCGGCCAGCAGCATCGCCTCAGCCGGCGTCTGTCCCGTCACGGCTCGGCCCGTCACCGTGATGCTCGCTTTCACGAGCGACTGATGCAGCAGGGTGGCGGCCAGCAGCGGCGGGTCTTTGATGGGGACGTTCTGGTCGAGCACGGCCCCCAAAGGCAGTGTGCCGGTGATGCGAAAGTAGTTTTTGTCCCAGGGCCGGGAGACGGCGCAGTCGTTCGAGGCTTCTCTCGGCCCCGTCTTCGCAGCGATTATGACCGGGAGGTAGTCGGTCGGCGGCGTCAGAGTGACATTGACAGGATCGCCCGGCGACTTGCCCGGCGCGACATGGACGCCCAGCACACCCTCATTCACTTCCAGGGCAGAGATCTGCGGGAACTCCTCATCGGAAAAGTCGTCCCACTCCCAGCCGAAGCCGTAAGGCCCGTCGGTGAACAGGCCGCCGTCTCCGACGACATTCCCCTCGACCCGCTTGATGCCCATTTGGGCCAGCGTCCGCGCCAGGGCGTCAAGATCGTCCGGCGACAGAAGCCCATCACCGCCGCCATGCAAATAGAGGCTGCCGTGAACCGTCCCGACCGCATCCGGCTTGGCGTCCGCCAGTACCCTGGTGTGTATCTGGAAGCCGTCCCCCAGCACTTCCAGGGCGGCAGCCGATGTGAACAATTTCCGGTTGGAGGCAGGAATAAGCCGCGTGTCGGCGTCGTGCGCGTACAGCACTTGCCCGGTGTCAACGCGGCAGACGATGGCCCCGGTGACGCCGCCCTTCAGGCCAGGGGCATCAAGAATCTTGTCGAGGACCGGGGTCAGCGCGTCCTGTGCGCGGGCTGGGGCAAGGAAAGCGAGCAGGAGAACGACGGCAAGGCAGATGGGGCGGAAAGTCATCATTCGGCCAGATTTTTCGTGAAGTAGTAGCCGTCGTTGCTCATGCCGACCGCCCCATAGGCCTGATGCGCGGCAAGGCGCGCGTAGCCAGACTCCAGCCGGACCCAGTCGCACCCATGCTGCTCGGCCTGCGCGAAGGCCCGCTCCAGGAGTGCGCGGGCCACCCCTTTGCCGCGCGCCGCCTCGGAGACAATCAGGTCGGGAATCCAGCCTTGCGGGTGGATATAGTTGAGATGTTCGCGGAACACGAGAGAGAGGAAGCCTACGATACTCCCGTCAACTTCGGCGACCAGCGAGGCGGTCTGCGGGTCGGTGAGGTGCCGCTCGTAGACGGCCCACGCCGCATCAGACGATTCGGGCGTCAGGGCGGGGCGTCCGAGTTCGGCCAGCAGGGCAGCGACGGGAAGGAAGTCATCGGACGTGATGGGGCGGACATGGATTTCGCTCATGGAGTCATTATACACTGATCCTCTCCCCGCGACAAGTCGCGCCCCTCCCCTCGGAGGGAAGGGGGTGTGGAAGGGGGTTAGTCTGTGTTGCCGGGAGCCTCACCGTGACCGGAGGGCCGCATGACAAGAAGTGCCCTGGCCCCCATCACACCACCTTCCCTCCGAGGGGAGGGGCGCGACTTGTCGCGGGGAGAGGAAGGAATCCCCCTCCCTCAGCCCGAATAGGGGCTTGTGAACTTATTAGGAGCCATCTTTGACTGCGACGGCCTGCTGGCCGACACCGAGACGCCGGACTATGACGCCTGGCGTCACATCTACGAGGAGCAGGGCCTGCACCTGCCCATCGAGCTGTGGGCGCAAAGCATCGGACTGGCCAAGGGCCATGACCTGAACGACTGGCACACGCCGCTGGCCGAGCGGGTCGGGGCGGCCTATGACCGGGAGGCGACCCAGGTACGTCGGCGCGCGCATTATCAGGATGCCATCGGTCGGCTGACGCCGATGCCGGGTGTTCTGGCTTTGCTCGACGCTTTAGACGAGGCAAATATCCCTTGCGCCGTCGCTTCCAACTCGGAGCGCGCCTGGGTGGACCGGGTCCTGAACATCACGGGCCTGGCGGCGCGCTTCCAGATCATCGCCACGGCTGATGAGGTCGTGCGCCCCAAGCCCGCGCCCGACGTGTACCTCTTGGCCTCCGAGCGGCTGGGCGTCGCACCGGAACACTGCGCCGCGTTTGAAGATTCGCCGCGCGGCTTGGCCGCCGCCCACGCGGCGGGCATGTTCACCGTCGCTGTGCCGACCGCACTGACCCGCCATTTAGCCTTTGAGCAGGCCCATCATATCGTCGAATCGCTCGAACATTTGGTATGGGACGACTTGGGACGAGGACACTGAGATGCAGGAGCCGCTGCTATTAGGCTTGCTGCTGCTCTGTTCTTCGCTTCAGGTGAATGCTGCCACACCCACCCTGACATTCACATCCGTACACATAGCTGAAGGGCGGCATTGGCAGGCAAGCCGTTTCACCGATACCGTGGGCTGTTCTTTGGTCGTTTCGTTCGCGGACGCCCAGCACGGCTCTCTCCTCACTATCTCCGATATGGCAAGCGGTTCAACCCGCCAAGGGCTGTACCGGACGGCAGACGACGGCCGAACTTGAGTCTTTGTCGCAAAAGCACTGCCGGACCATATAGACCCGACCGGAGCCATCTTCCGAAATCATTTGGAGGGCTGGCTGACAGGGGGCTACCACGGAAACGACGAGGTGCCGCTTTATCGAACAAACGATGGGGGGGCATCATTGGCGCCTGCAAGAGCTGACTATCCCTGCACTGTATCAAGACGGCGGCAGACACTGGCGTATGACTTACCCATTGATGTTACGCACGTGCTGTGACCGGGCCGTAAACGACCCGTCTGGGGGGCGAGACGCCGACCGCCCTGCGGGCGGGAGAGAATCCCTGTCTTAATCTTGCCGGTCGCAGACCGGTTGGCCGCAGGCCCCCCAGACCTGCCCTTCAGGGCGGGACTGCGTAACATCAGTAAATCAGTCTAAAGAACTACTCGGGCCATGCCGACAATCTGTCTATGAAGCCGGCACTACCGGCACGACTATTCTTGGGACCCGAGAAACGAGGCTGATCCGACATGCGACAATGCACTGATTTTTCCCACAAGCGCATCCGCCCACGCCGCCGGGCAGGGTTCACCTTGGTCGAGCTGATGATCGTGGTGCTGATCATCGGCGTACTGCTCAACATCGCCCTGCCGTCGTTTGTCGGCGTTCGCGACAAATCGCAGGCACGGTCCTGCGTCAAGAACATGAATGACTTCATGGTCGCCAAAGAGCAGTATGCGATGGACAACAAAATTCCAGCCAATTCTGTCACAGCGGTAACGTGGGGTAACATCTCCCCGTATATCAGATCATCACCCGCGACAGATCTGGTGAAAGGCCCAACCTGCCCTTCGAACAGCACGATCTATTACGTCTTTAACCCGATCAGTGCGCCGCCGCAGTGCCCGTACTTGCAGTCAGCCAACAACCCGCTGGCGATCCATACGCTTTGATTTTGCTCCTGTGATTTCCCTGTGATGTTTTCCTGTGGCATCCGCTTGTTTTCCCTGTCACAACTCAGCCCTCGCCGCAAGGCGGGGGCCTTTTTTTGCCGCAGACGGTATACTCTCACGGTGCCGCTGTCGCAAACATCGCAAACAATGATTGTCCGGCCCGACTGGACCGCGTCGCAGGACCCGGAGAACTGGCTAACGGAGCCGGAGATGGCTCTCTACCATGCCTGGCACTCGCCCAAGCGTCGCGCAGAGTGGCTGGCGGGGCGGCTGGCGGCGAAGCGTCTTGTCGGGGAGACATTCGAGATGGGTCCGCTGACGTTCGCCATCGGCCATGAGGGCGTCGCCCCCTGTATCCTAAGCTCTGAAATCCCACTTCTGAACCTCTCCCTCTCGCACAGCCACGGTCTGGGCGCGGCCACGCTCTCGGACAGCAGGCAGGAGGGAAATGCGGGGATTGATGCACAGCACATCCGGCCCGTGCATCACGGGCTGGGCGCGCGCGTTTTTACAATGAGCGAGCGCGGCCAGATCGCCGCGCGCTTCGGGGCGGAGGATGACCCGGCCGGGATGCTGCTGTTCTGGGCGCTGAAGGAAGCGGCGATCAAGGCCCGGCGCGCGGTTTGGGGGCTGCCTCTGCGCGAGATCGAGGCGCAGATCATCAGCGGGGACAAGGCCATCGTCCAAATGACTGGGGAGCCGCCTTTAACAGCGGCCTTCGAGCGGCTGGATGGGTGGTGGCTGGCGCGGGCCGTTCTGCCTCCAGGCTAGGCGGGGGCTTCGCGCCGCACCGGTGTCAGGCCCGAAATCAGCATCATCAGCCCTGAGATCAGCAGCACCACGCCGAACAGGATGACCGAGGACCGATCTGTGAGCGCCGTCACAGCCCATAATGCCCCGGATAGGCCGCCGAAGACAGCCCCGACCGAGAGCCACGTCGCCGCCTGCGGCTCCACATCGCCGCGCCGAGCGTGAATGAGCATCCCCGGCAGTGAGGCGAGGGCGAGGACGACCAAGGCCGTCCCCTGGGCAGCGTGCGGCGGCATCCCCAGAACGTAGATCGCTGCCGGAACCATGAGGACGCCGCCCAGTCCTAGGACGCGGCTGACCACGCCCACGACGACCGCGAGGATGGCGGCAACGGGGTAGAACCAGGCGTGATGGGCGAAATCCGTGTGCCATAAGGCGTGTGTCCCCAGCATCCCCAGCCCCTGCGCCAGCATCCCTAGGCCACCCGCGACAACCACTGCCCCCCACAGCCAGGACAAGCGGTCCAGGATGGGCAGCCGCGCCGTCATGCGCTCGCCCCAGGCCGCGCCGACGACCTGGCATACGGCCAGCAGCAGGGCCAGCCAGGCGTAAACGAACCCATGCTGCGCGTAGGAGAGAATGGAGGCGAGGGCGGCGAAGAATGTCACTGCCAGACCCACCCCAACCACGCGGGCGGGGCGCAGGCCCAGCAGTGACCGGACGGCGGGGACGGTGAAGACGCTGCCAGCAATGGCGGTCAGCCCGGTCAGCAGCCCCAGCGGCAGGCCGAACAGGAACAAGATCACGTTTTTGAGGTACGATAGGTTAGGACGCGCCATGACACCGATTATACCCGAACCTACCATGTCCGATAGGCCGATTTGCCACGTCATCTCCTACGCCGATCCGGTTCCCTACCCGGCTGCCCTCGCGTGTCAGTACGCGCTGGCCGGTCGGCGGCATCGCGGCGAGGTCCCGGACACGCTGCTGCTGCTGGAACACCCACCGGTCATCACCCTGGGGCGCGGCAGCCACGAAGCAGACTTGCTGACGGATGAGGCGAGCCTACGCGAACGGGGCATTATGGTCGAGCGCGTGGATCGGGGCGGCGAAGTGAGCTACCACGGGCCAGGCCAGCTTGTCGGCTACCCCATCCTGGACCTCAGAGGGCATGGGCAGGACCTCCACCGCTATTTGCGCGACCTGGAGGAGGTGATCATACGCACCCTATCCGTCTACGACCTGCAGGGCGAGCGGGTGGCAGGCCGCACCGGCGTCTGGGTCGGCGAGCGCAAGGTCGCCGCCATCGGCATCAAGGTCTCGCGCTGGATCTCGCTGCACGGATGGGCGCTGAACATCAGGACTGACCTGACGCCTTTTCGCCAAGATATCGTCCCATGCGGCATCCGCGACCGCGATGTCACTTCTCTCGCCGAGCTTATGCCGGGCAATACGCCGGAGCGCGCGCCTGTGGAACGGGCGCTGAGGACGGCGTTTTCCGAGGTCTTCCAGGTCAGACTGATCTCCCAATCCTGAACAAATACCTAGAGTTGCAGCGCTATTCGCGGCGCGGGGCATCGGCGGCGATCTTTCCGGCATAGTATTGTTTCGCGCCTCCATTATCAGGGAACAACTCAAGGTGCCATTAGTCAGGAACCGTTGTATCCTAAAATACCCGTCGTACTACTTCAGGCCCCCCTCTACACAAAAACAAAACCATTGACATGTTCAGTCAGTTTATGGTAAATTTCGCAATCAGTTTGATAGTAATAACTGCGTTGCTACTCGTTCAATGCTCCTCACTCAAGACACAGGACCTAGTGAGGCATTGGACTTAGTTAGGAGGGCAAGAACACCTCGGTGAAAATCACCCATGCACAGTGACGTTTTCCACCAATGAAGACGCTCGAAACCATTAACCTAGAAAGGTTATCACAATGCCTGACGCGAACGTGCTCAGCTCCGGTGCCTACAGCGCCGTGTACAACGGACTTTCACTCGCCGTCGCTGCGATGCTGGCGGGAACTCTGTTTTTCTTCTTCTCTCGCACACAAGTCGGCTTCAAGTATCGCCCTGCCCTGCTGGTGTCGGCACTAGTGACGGCAATCGCCTGCTATCACTACTTCCGCATCTTCAATAGCTGGGTCGAGGCACACGCAGTCAACAGCTCGGGAGGCTACAGCCTAACCCAAGCCACATTTAATGACGCCTATCGCTATATGGACTGGATCTTGACCGTTCCGCTCCTGTTAGTCGAGCTAGTCGCGGTGCTGGGCCTCCCGAAAGAAGAAAGCCGGGGGCTGCTCGTCAAGCTTGCCGTCGCGGCGTTCTTTATGATCGCCCTCGGATATCCGGGTGAGGTCCAGACGAATCTAGGCCTGCGGACACTCTGGGGCACACTCAGCACGATCCCCTTCGTGTACATTCTTTTCGTCCTGTGGAAGCAGCTGGGGACATCGCTTGAGAGTCAGCCGGAGGCGGTCAAGCCGCTCGTCCGTGGCGCTCGTTTGCTGACCCTGGCAAGCTGGGGCTTCTACCCGATCGCCTACATGATCCCGCTGCTTGGCAATGGCGTCCCCTACGAGGGGAAGCAGATCGGCATCCAGGTCGGCTACACGATTGCGGACATCATTGCGAAGGTCGGCCTTGGCGTGTTCATCTACTTCATCGCCATGGCGAAGACCGAAAATGACGCGAGGTCCGGGGTCAACCCCTTCGAGCCGACATTTGGGGCGGCCACGGCCCCGGTGTAGTTCTTTCCCCGGAGGGAGGGCCATTCCTCCCTCCGAACTCGAAGCCGTGCCCTCTAAGGGGCGCGGCTTTTTCGGCAGTTGGTGTTTTTCATACCACAGGGCAGGGAAAGGGTTACACATGACAAAAAAGCCGACCAAGTTCATTTGCTGGGCTGTGATTGGGGGTAGTTTCTTCCTGGCGAACTATGCCGCCCAGCACTCCTGGCCGCTTTGGAGTATCACGGTCGTGGGAGCCGTCTCCCTCGGCGCAGTCGTGACATACATCCTGACGACACAGTCACAATAGAGCCAGAGCAAGCGTCTTCTTGACTGATGTTACGCAGCCCTGGCGAGTGGTTGAAAACCACTCGCTAGGAGCGAGCGTCCTACGGACTAGAATACAGACTTGGTGGGAATGCAGACTTTGGACGTACCCTGTGTTCGCGGGGCTGCGCTTCGCGTCCGGGGGCATCTTTCGCAGCTTCCGGGCCTGTCGGCCTTGCATACCGGCATGGTACTTCTTCTCGGCGGCCTCACCACCACCGTCAGCATTGTCTCTTGCCGCGTAATCAGCAGCAGCCTGGGGTCACCCTTGGATGCTCCCCTCCTGACGCGCTTCGGCATCCCTTCCCAGTTTCCATACTCGACCTGCGTTTGAGGCGAAAATGGGTATAATCACGCCATGAAGGTCCGGGTAATGATGGAAGTGGCGGGGCACAAAGTAGATGAGGTGCTAACCGGGCCTGACGCCGACAATATTTTGGCACAGGCGAAAGCGCATGTGGCCAAGGAGTTAGGCTGGAAGGGGCTGTTCCTCAGCGCCATGACGCCGCTTGGCTTCGCCCAGAAGGCTGTCGAGCTTTACAACGGCTCCCATCAGACGATGTACAGCCTCCCGCAGAGCGCGGATGAGTTCCTTCAACTCGGTCAGGATCTGGGCTATATCATGCCCGTTTTGGATTAGATAAACAAATCAGCAAGCGAGTATGCCATGGTAAACTATGATGATCTCCCTTTGTTCCCCCTGCATGTCGTTCTATTTCCGGACATGCCGCTGCCATTGCACATCTTCGAGCCGCGCTACCGGGAGCTAGTTATGCGCTGCCGCGAAGAGAACACTCCGTTTGGTGTGGTCTTGATCCAAGACGGGGACGAGGAGGGAGACCCGGCCACCCCGCATCTCGTCGGCACCACGGCCCGCATCACTCAGTTCGAGGAGATGCCGGATGGCCGCATGAATATCCTGGTATTCGGCGAGAAGAGGTTCCGTGTCACGCAGGCCTCGCATGATAAGCCATACCTCTCGGCCAAAGTCGAGCCGCTGGACGAAGAGGACGACGAACCCGATCAAGTACAGCCTGCCGCCGAAGCCGTCGCCGACCTGTTCAAGAAGTACCTGCGTGCGCTCTTCGCCATGACTGGCCGCTCCCTCAGCGCCTTGCAGCTTCCCCAGGAGCCTGCATATCTTTCCTATGCCGTCGCCAGCGTCCTACAAGTGCCCCTGGCCGACAAGCAGGGTCTTCTAGAAATCGCCGGCACAACGCAGCGGCTGGAACATGAGGTCGAGATCCTACGGGCGGAGCTTGAAGCGCAGGATGCCTTGCAGGAGGCGTCCGGTGTACGCCCCGAGGCCGAAGGAATGATCCTGCCCGTGGATACGCAGGCGTTGGGCAGGATGTCCTCACTGAACTAGCCCAGCCGCCATAGTACGCCTTGGAAAGAATCCGTCCGGCGGGACTCGATCATCCTGGTTTAGACAACGCCGTCACGTACCAGATGACATCACAGGCGTTCTTGCATTGCAGACTTTTCTCCGCGATGTTCGCCCTAGGGGCGGCTTTCGTCTTTTTCCTGGTTGAGCGTGGGAGCATCCTCCCTGCTTACCACGCCGCGGTGACAACCTCAGCCATGGTCTGTGGCCTCGCCGCCGTAGCGTACTAGTCTATCACCAGCCGGTGCACGCCGGGCAATCCGTTCCCGTCCTCCGTCCGATATGCGGTCAAGGCACTTTCGGGAGACGACCAGGAAAGCCCTGAGCGGCTGCCGGAGGACGCCGATGGGTTGAGTACACTGCGTGTCAATGCCGATGAAGGACGCCCGGAAGTCCAGCACCGCTGATTCGGGCAAGAGAAGCCCTCTTCCGAGCGGCTCTTTTAGAAAGCGACGGAATGCGTGGTCCCGGTCGAAAGTCGGTACAGGTACATTATCCTCGGCGCGGGGGCAGCGGGGTTGAGCCTCTGTCACTCCCTCCTGGAGCGCGGCGTCCGGGATCCAATCCTGATCCTCGACCGGAAGGCGGCTTTTGCCGACGACCGGACCTGGTGCTTCTGGGATGTGCGCCCCACCCCTTTCACCGACCTTGTCTCCCACTGCTGGCATCGCTGGGGTATTTTCGATGCATCAGGTCAGGCGGCTGTCCAGACGTCGCCTGCTGTCGGCTATGCCTGCCTGCACAGCCGGGACTTTTACGCACACGTCCTGGAGACAATCCACCAGTGCAGCAATGTGACGCTGATGCTGGGCTGCCCCGTCGGGGAATGCCGATCCACGCCGGATTCTGCCGTCGTACAGGTTGGCGGCGTAAGTTACCAAGGTGACTTTGTCTTCGATAGCCGGCTGCGCCCGACGCCAGGTGACGATGGCGCGCTGGTCCAACGCTTTTTCGGGCAATTCATTCAGACCGACACTCCCTGTTTTGATCCCACGCGCTGCACGCTGATGGACTTCCAAGTATCGCAAGCGGAGGGGCTGCACTTCCTTTACACACTGCCGTTTTCGCCCACAATGGCTCTGGTCGAAGATACTTACATTCAGGGCAGCCGGACGACGGCAATAAATCCTGTGCAGCACCGGGCCGAGATTGCCGCTTATCTCATGCGGCAGTGCGGCCTGACAGACTATGCTGTCACGCACGAGGAGGCTGGGGCCATCCCGATGACGACTCGGCCATTTCCGAAGCGCGATGGGCGCATCTTCTTCATCGGCACGGCGGGCGGCTGTACCAAGCCGTCCAGCGGGTACACCTTCGCACGCATCCAGGAGCAGTGCCGCCAGATCGCTGATGCCGCAGCGGACGGGACGCTGGATCGGTTCCGCGAGCGGCTGGCTCCAGCACGCTACCGCTTCTTCGATGCCGTCTTCTTGCAGGTTCTGCGGGACCGTCCGGCTGCATTCCCTGGCTACTTCCAGCGCCTCTTCGCGCGCGTCCCACCCCAAGCCTTGACGGCTTTTCTTTCGGAGACCGGTACATGGCACAGCGACTCGAAGATCATCCGGAGCCTCCCCCTGGGTCCGTTCCTTCAAGCGGCGGTCCGAACGCTCTGGCGCGGCGGCGGGCGGTCTCGTATCTCAGGCAGTGGCTGACTTATCCCGCCTGGACCGTACTTCTCGCTGTGCTGTTCCTTTCGCATCTTTTCCCAGCATTCGCAATCCGCTGGCAATTCGTCCCGTTCCTGCTGGGGATGATCTTCCTGGGTCTGCCGCACGGGGCTTTGGACCATCTGGCGCCGCTATACCTGCGTCACCGCCCCCTCACGCCGCGCTACTTATTCCTCTTCGTGGTCGGGTATGGCACCTTGGTAGCCGTCTATCTTGCCTTCTGGCGCGTCCAGCCGGCGGCGGCTTTGGGCGTCTTCCTGCTGTTCTCGTGGCTGCATTGGGGGCAGGGCGATGCCTTCTTTTTGCGGATATTCGAGGGAAGACCGATGCCAAAAGACGAGGCGGAGCGGCTGACGATTTGGCTCGTGCGCGGTGGTTTGCCCATTATCCTGCCGGCTCTCGTCTTCCCGCAAGTGTTCGCGCAGGTCGCCGGCGGCATTCTCGGCTGGTACGGCCCAACTGCCGTCTGGACTCTGGGCGAGCGGGGGCGAGAGGCGGGCCTAATCGCGCTGGCGGCACTGATCGCAGTCTATCTGCGGCAGTCATGGCAGGCCCGGAGGGAAGGGTTTTGGCGGGATGCGGGGGAGGTCGGCCTGCTGGCGGTTTATTTCAGCGGGGTACCGCCGATCCTGGCAGTCGGCGTCTACTTCTGCGTCTGGCACTCGGCACGACACCTCGCCCGATTGATGCTGCTGGATGATGTCGGTGCTGCCTCACTGTCGCGCGGAGAACCGGCAAAAGCAGTGCTGCGGGTTGCATGGCAGGCCTTGCCGATGACGCTGGGGGCATTAGCGATGCTGGCGGCCTTGTTCTGGTGGCATGGCCGGGTCCACGTCACAACGGGGGCTTTCGTTTATCTCTATCTTTCACTGATCGCGGCCCTGACATTTCCACACTTCCTGCTGGTGTTATGGATGGACCGGGAAGAGCTGGTCCAGCATCACACCGACACCGTCCGCGTCGGCGGTCGGGGCGATGCGCTGGGCGACGCCCTTTAGCTCGGGGCGCGCATTCTCCATCGCGATGCCCATCCCTGCCCACTCGACCATCGAAAGATCGTTGTAGGAATCGCCGAAGGCGACACACTGCGCGGCCGTCAGCCCCAAGCGCTCCGCAGTCTGGGCGAGGGCGACACCCTTGCTGATGTCTGGATCCATGAACTCCAAGAATTCGTCCTCGGTCTTGGTGATGTAAAGCGACGGGCCGAACTCGGCCTGGAAGCGGATGAGCAGGCGGTTCGTCGTTTCGAGCGTGTCAATCAGCAGCAGTTTGGTGGGCTCCTTGCCGTCGAACTGCGTCAGGTCGGTGATGTGCGGAACAGTGCCGGTTCGCTCCCGGTAGAGCCGTCCCCAAGGGGTATCGTTCTGAACATAGAGCGTGTCGTCATGGTACAGGTTGAGGTGGTAGCCGTTCGCGACGCAGTAGTGGACGATAGTCTGGGATGCTTGGGCGGGCAACGGCTTGTGGAACCACGTCTCTCCGCCGTGCGTCCGGATCATCGCGCCGTTGTAGGCGATGATGGGGGCCTCGGGCGGCAGGCCCAGCTGCCCCGCAAAGGCATCAATCGTGCGCCACTGTCGGCCTGACGCGAGGACGATCTTCGCGCCTGTGGACGCCGCCCGCCGGACGGCGGCGGCGTTGCCCAGACTGACGGCATGGTCGCTGCCGAGCAGTGTGCCGTCAAGGTCAATGGCGGCAAGTCTGTAGAGATCGCTCAAAATAGCGTCATCTTTGGCTCGGCTTTGGCCGTTTTGGCTTTATCACGGGCGGAAATCAAATCCTGGATGAGAAATTGGCGGGCTTGATCGTAGGCCTCGCCCTCTTGGCGCAGGATATAGGCCGGGTGCAGGGCCGCCATGGCATAGCGGACGTATTTGCTCTCGAACCACTGGCCGCGCTCCTGGGTCATCTTGAAGTTCTTATGGATGACGGCGCTTGCGGCGGGAGCACCGAGGCAGAGGATGACGAGGGGCTGGACGACGGCGATCTGCTTCTCCAGCCAGAGGGGGATGCAGGTCCCACTCTCGTCGGCGCGCGGTGGTCGGTTCTTGATTCGGCCCATCTCTTCGAGGGTCGGGCGGCACTTAACGACGTTGGTCAGGTAGATGTGCTTTCGCATCATCCCGGCGTCGCGCAGGCACTCGTCGAGCAGCTTGCCCGCGCGCCCGACGAAGGGCAGGCCGGTGGCATCCTCGTTTGCGCCCGGTCCTTCGCCGATCAGCATCAAGGGGCTGTCTGCATTGCCGTCGCCGAAAACCACTTTGGTGCGTGTCTGCGACAGGTCACAGGCAGGACAAACACTCGCCTGTTCCGCCATTTCCAGAATGAGACGTCCCTTTTGCGTCAGGGCCGCTTCCGCTTCCGCCATCCTCGTCTGTCCTTCCTACTCCAAAGAGGCCCACGCCTCGCACAGCTTGCGGCAGGAATGTTCCAAGGCATCCGGCAGCACCTTAACGTCCGCCAGGACCGGCATGAAGTTCGTGTCCCCATTCCAGCGCGGCACGACATGCAGGTGCAGATGGTCCGCGATGCCCGCTCCTGCCGCTGTCCCCAGGTTCATACCCAGATTATAACCCTCGGGATGCATCGCCTTTGCCAAAGCCTTCTGCGCTGACTTAGCGAGGGTCAGCAGTTCCAGTGACGCCTCGGCGTCCAGGTCAGTCAGCTTCGCCGTGTGGAGATACGGCACCACCATCAGGTGGCCATTGTTGTAGGGAAACAGGTTGAGGAGCACGAAGCAGGTCTTGCCGCGGTGAACGATGAGATTGGAGACATCATCGGTCGAGGCTGCCTTGTCGCAGAAGACGCATCCAGTGGCATTGGGAACAGACGCGGAGGGCTGTTCGACATAGGCCATGCGCCAGGGTGCATACAGTCGGTCCATAGGGGCAACTCCACCTGCCTGAGCAACAGCAGTTAAAGAGAAATCTCCCCAGGCGACACGGCCTGCGGGAGATTATGACAAACAACTGACCCCACGCAGAATCGAACTGCGATTTACGCCGTGAGAGGGCGCTGTCCTGACCGTTAAACGATGGGGCCGGGGATTGACCGGAGATGAACAAAACGCAGCAGGCGGAACCCTTTTGCGTTACGGGTGGTATAATACCCAAACCGAGAAGGAATGTCAAGTCCTGTCGGCAAGGGAACGCGAAATTTGGCGAAGCGGAAGCGATATGAAGACATGATGCTGCTGGCCTCCGGCGAGGAAGTGCCGGGGCACCACACTCGGTATGTCATCGAGCACATGGTCGGGCTTGGCGCCTATGGGGCTGTCTATTCGGCCCATGACCCCGAGACACCCAGCCGGCAGATCGCCCTCAAGGAGTTCTTCCCCGCGCGCCACCCGCGCGATCAGGCCCCCTTGAGGGCGCTCTTTGACCGAGAACGCATGATCGGGATGCAGGCCAGCCCCCACCCACTGATGCCGACATTCTATGAGGCGTTCCAGAGCGAGGGCCACTTCTACATCGCCCAGGAGTTTATCGTCGGCAGGACGCTCGACGACATCATCGCACGGCGTCATCCCCTCACCCGCGAATGGGTGCTGAAGTGGTCGGTCAGCCTGTGTGACGCTTTGGCCTTTCTGCACTCGCATCAGATCGTCCACCATGACCTCAAGCCTGCCAACATCCGCATCACGCCGCAGGGGCATCTGTGCCTGCTGGACTTCGGGGCGGCGCAGTATTTTGGGGCCGGACACGAAAATGAGGCACCCGCAGAGCTGTACGGGACGGAGGGCTACCTGCCACCCGAGCTTGAGGCAGACGGGAAGTGGATCGCGGACGTCCGCACGGACATCTTCGCGCTGGGCTGCGTCCTCTATGAGATGATCGCCGGGGTCGCACCGGACCAAACGCAGATCAACGAGCGCTCCATGTATGTGACCAACTCGCTGATCCAGCAGCCGAACGCGGACCTAGGCTTGGCAAAGCTGATCAACAAAGCGATCTCCTACAACACCGAGTACCGGTACGCGACGGCGAGCGACTTTTTGGAGGAGATGCGCCTCGTCGCCCCACCGGTCTTGCTTGTGACGAAAAAGAACTTGCGGTTCGGGGAGATCACGGCAGGGCAGGCCCTTCTCAGCCTCTCGGTGACGCTCTATAATGCGGGCGGCGGTGAGATCAAGGGGAATATCATCCCGCGCGCCCCCTGGATCAGTGTCCCCTCCCTGCGGTTCGCGGGCAATCTGCACGAGATCTCGGTGAGCATTGACGCTTCCAAAACGCTGGAGCGGGGCAAACTTTTGACCGGCAAGCTGGAGATCAGCAGCGACGATCAGGCCGATCAAGAGGGTAAAGTCGTCATCGGGGATCGGTGGTCCGTGGAATGCAGTGTCTTGGTCATATCGGCACCGGGGCTGCTCCAGACGGGCGGATGGGAAGGTGCCCCCGCCGCGCCGCTGCCGGTGTCCGGGCGGCGCGGGCAGACAGCGCTGGGACAATTCTCGCTCAGGAACGTCGGTGAAGCTCCGATCGGCTTTCAGATCCTATCCACCGCAGAGGGAGTGACCGGCGGCGTGGGAAAGCCAGTGGAGGGTCTACAAGTGACACCCTCAGAAGGCGTGCTCCTGCCTAAGCAGGGGGTTACGATCGCCGTGTCCATCCCGACGGCGGGGCTGCCACCGGGAACCTACCAAACCGGAGTGATCGTCCGGTCTCCGGCACTCCAGACGCTCACGGTTCCGATCACCCTGCACGTCCTCTCGCCGCTCGACTACCTCAAGACACGGCTGGGGGGCCGTTCTTAAGGCAGGATACGGAAAGTCAGCCAGAGGGCGAGGACGGCGGCAAGCAGGGTCAGCGGGGTCACGAGCATGCCGACCTTGAAGAAGTCCAGGGCGCGCAGATCTTCCCCTTTCTTCCGGGCCGCCGTCAGCACCAGCAGAGTCGCCAGCGACCCGGAGAGGGTAAGGTTTGGCCCGATGTTGGTCCCGAGCAGGGCGGCGTAAACGAGGGGCAGGTGTGCGTGGGCTTGCTGTAGAACAGTGCGGGCCAGCAGTGCGGCAGGAATGTTGTTGACGATGTTCGAGGCCAGACCTGCCCCGCCGGCCACCGCCGCCATACCGGCGAGAGGATGCGGATTCAATGCC